>JAVVFE010000436.1:0-2498 GCA_032251175.1 Thermohalobaculum sp. | reverse complement strand
CCGCGAGGGCGGCCGCACGGTGGGCGCGGGCGTCGTCTCGAAGATCATCGAGTGATCTTCGAGACAGGTCCGTCCGCGGAAACCGCGAACGGTGGGGGCGCGGGCATCGGGTGGTCTTCGCGCCCCTTCCCACCGCGGAAACCGTGAGCGGAGGGGCGGGCGTCGCCGCGGAGATGCGCGTTGTCGCTGCGTCCGGGAACACCCTCCGGGCGGTGCGGGCGCGGGTTCCGGCGGCTGATCTGCGAGCCTGAACAAGCACAAATGTGAACGGCCGTGCCCGAGGCGCGGCCGTAGCTTTGTGTGAGATCCGGTTACACTGCCTGCCAGGCATTGACGCAACCGGAGAAACGACATGATTCGGTTTGGCAGACTTGTGGGCCCGGTCGTATTGCTGGCGGCGTTCGGCGCAGCGGCGGCCCAGTTCGGCGTGCTGCGGTCCGAGCCGGTGGACGCGCGCTACTCCGTCTCGGGCGGGACATTCGACACCGGCGGCGATCTGATCGTGATGCTGCGCGCCTTCGAAACCGATGGCCGCGTCGGCATCTGCGGCGCCAAGACCCGCACGCGGGAAAGCGCCATGAGCCTGCCCTATGGGCATTTCGTCGAGGGCGCGGGTGTGGTCCAGCTTGCCGGCGCCCGCATCTTTCAGGGCATCCGGCGGCTGCCGGAATACCCGTTCGCGGACGACATGACGGGCGTGTCGGCCAAGTGCATGGTGGCTGACCGGGCGTGGCGGCCGGAGTTTGACACCGCAAGCCCGGTGGTCCGCTTCGCCCGGATGCCTTTTGGCGGCGAAGGGCGCGGCGACTACGACACCATCTTCCGCAGCGCGCCGGTGCCGGACGTGATCCGCCGGCCCTGAGGCGCGCGCAGTGCCCGGCCGTCAGAGCCCCTCGACCACCGCGAGCGTGGTCTGCGCCGCGGCCTGCCGGATCCGGCGGACCCTGGCGTAGTCGGGGTCGTCGCGCAGGGCGCGCGCCGCCGCCATATCGGGGAAGCGGATCACCACCAGCCGCGCGGGGTGCCAGAGGTCGGCCTCGAACACCTCGAGCGCGCCGCCGCGGGCGAGATACTCGCCGCCGTGCTTCTCGACCAGCGGGCGGGCCTTGGCCTTGTACTCCTCGTAACGCGCGGGGTCGGTGATCTTGGTGTCGACGATCAGGTAGACGGCCATGGCATCCTCCTTCAGGGGGTGGTGAATTCGGCGATCAGCAGGTCGACGACGGCACGCAGGGCCGCGTCCGGGCCGGCGCCAGCCGCGACCGCTGCCGCATGGGCGGCGCGCTGGCGGTCGGCCGAGGTGCCGCCCGCGGCGATCCGGCGGGCATGCAGCAGTTCGGCATGGCAGCCGAGCTGCTCGGCTTCCTCGGACAGCAGGTCGATCAGCTCCTCGATCAGGTCGGGCAGGGGCGCCAGCACCGCGCGGCCGTGATCGACCAGCTTGCCCGCCACGCCGTAGCGTTGCGCGCGCCAGCGGTTCTCGCGGATCAGCGTCGCCGGATAGATCCGCCAGCGCTGGTTGCGGCTGCGCAGGCGGAACAGGAAGCCCATCAGCGACTGGAACAGCGCGGCGATGGTGGCCGCGTCCTCGAGCCGCGAGCAGACATCGGTGACGCGCTGTTCCAGCGTCGGGAACCTGGCCGAGGGGCGGATGTCCCACCAGATCCTGGTCGCATCCTCGATGCAGCCGGCGCTGACCAACTGATCGACCAGCCGGCGGTATTCGCCGAACGAGGTCAGCGGGTCGGGCAGCCCGGTGCGGGGCAGGGCGTCGAACACGGTCAGCCGATAGCTGGCAAGCTGGGTGTCCTCGCCCTCCCAGAAGGGCGACGAGGCCGACAGCGCCAGCAGGTGCGGCAGGAAATAGGCGGCCTGATTCATCAGGTCGATGCGCAGGTCCTCGTCCTCGATCCCGACATGGACGTGGCAGCCGCAGATCAAGAGGCGCCGCACGGCGAGGCCAAGATCGGCGCGCAGCTCGTCATAGCGCGGCTTGCGGGTGTGGGTCTGCGCGCGCCAGCGGGCAAAGGGGTGGGTCGAGGCGGCGATCGGCGCATAGCCGAACTCGGCTGCCGCCGCCGCCACGCCGGCGCGCAACTCGGCCAGCTCGGCCCGCGCGGCGGGGACCGAGCGGTGCACGCCGGTGCCGACCTCGACCTGGCATTGCAGGTATTCGCGCGTGGCCCGCGGGCCCAGCAGGTCCGCGAGGCGGTCGTGGAATGCGGGGCTGGGCTCGCGCACCAGGTCGCGGGTCTCGCGATCGACGATCAGGTATTCCTCCTCGATCCCGAGGGTCAGTGACGGGCGGTCGATCATGCGCGCTCTCACGGCTGCGTGGCCGCCCACGATCGACCGCCGGGCGCCATGTGGTCAATCGCCAAGGTGGTGCGGGCGGCGGTTGACAGGACCGCCCGGGTCGGATCGAGATGGCCGCGACAGCCGCCGTGAAGGAGACCCCCATGCCGCGCACCGGTGCCCAGCTTCTGGTCGATTGCCTC
>JAVVFE010000435.1:0-2504 GCA_032251175.1 Thermohalobaculum sp. | reverse complement strand
CTCGAGCCCCCTCAGCCGCGCCGCCGAGACCGCCGTGGCGCTGGCCCGGGGCCGCAGGGTCCGGCTCGACCCCCGCCTGGTCGAGATCTCCTGGGGCCTGTGGGAGGGCCGGCGCGCCGCCGATCTGATCGCCGACCCTGCCGCGGGCTTCCGCCCGACGCACGAGATCGGCTGGACCGACCGGGCGCCGGGCGGCGAGAGCGCGGCCGAGGCCTGGGCGCGCGCGCGCCCCGCGCTCGCCCGCATCGCCGCGTCCGGCGCCCCCACGGTCCTCGTTGTCCACAAGGCACTGATGCGGGTGATTCTGGGACTCGCCTGGAACTGGCGCCACCCGGACGGCGGCGTTCCCGCCATCAGGCGCGCGCGCCTCTACCCGCTGACCCTGCGCCCCGATGGCCTGCCCTGCGAGCCGGGCGAGCCGGTCCGGCTTGCCGCCCGCAGCCCGGCGGCGTCCGAGGCGGGCGCATGACGCGGGTGCTGTTCCTCACCTGCCACCTCGCGGGCAGCGGGCATCTGGTGCGCACCCTCGCGCTCGCCCGCGCGGTGGTGGCGCGGGGGGCGGCGGCGCTGGTCATCTCGGGCGGGCGGCCGCTCGCGCATCTCGGGGCGGGCGGGGTCGATCTGGTGCAGATCCCGCCGCTGGGCGTGCGGGGGCTCGATTTCTCGACCCTGCTGCGGCCCGACGGCACGCCGGCCGGCGACGCCTACATGGCGGCGCGCGGCGCGGCGATCGCGGCCGCGATCGGCGCCTTCCGCCCCGATGCGCTGGTGACCGAGACCTACCCGCTGGGCCGCCGCCGCCTCGGCCCCGAATTCGAGGCGGCGATCGGCGTGGCGCGGGCGGCGGCGCCGCGGCTTGCCGTCATCGCCTCGGTCCGCGACGTGCCGGAACCCCCCTCGGCGCCCGACCGGCTGGCGGCGGCGGCGGCGGCGCGGCTGCGGGCGCTCTACGATCTCGTGGTTGTGCATGGCGACGACGCCTTCCTGCCGCTTTCGGCAAGCTGGCCGCTGCCGGCCGACTGCGTTGCGATGACCCGCCATGCGGGATATGTCGCCGACCCCGCCCCGCCGAGCCCGGGGCCGCGGGGGTCCGAGGTTCTGGTCGCGGCCGGCGGCGGCGCGCGCGGGGGCGCCATGCTCGACCTGGCGGCGCGGGCGGCGCGGCTTGCGGCGCGGCCCTGGCGGGTGCTGGTGGGCGGCGCGGACGCGGCCGCCGAGGCGGCGGCGCTGGCCGCGCGCCACCCGGTGCCGAACCTGGCGGTGGAACCGGCGCGGCCGGACTACCGGGTCCTTCTGGCGCGGGCGGCGGTCTCGGTCAGCCTGGCGGGCTACAACACGGTGACCGACCTCACCCCCCTTGCCACCCCGGCGATCCTGATCCCCGACGAGACCGCGGGCGAGCGTGAGCAGGCGATCCGCGCGGCCGCGCTGGCGCACCTGCCGGGCATCGCCGTGCTGGCCGCGGACACCGCGCCGGAGGCGCTCGCAGCCCTGGCCGAGGCGATGGCGGGCCGCCCCCGCCCGCCGCTGCCGCTGACGCTCGACGGCGCCGGGCGTGCCGCGCGCCTGATCCTCGACACCGCCCGCCGAAAGGCCGCCGCATGACCGGACCGCGCCGCATCCACGATGTCGAGGGGCTGAACGCACGCCTTCAGGCGATCACGCGGCGCGCCCGGATCGACCTGCGCCACCTGCACGACGACCGCACCCGCGCGCATGTGGCAGGCGCGGTGCGCGGCATGGGGCGCGTGCTCGACCTCGGCGGCGGGATGCGCGGCGCGCTTTCGGGGGCGGGCTGCACGGTCGAGACGCTCGACCTCAACGACATCGACGCCGCGGCCGAGAACCTCACCCGGCCCGACATTCTGGGGGATGTGTGCTCGCCGTTCCCGGACTGCATGGCGGGGCGCTATGACGCGGTCATCGCGCTGGCGCTGCTGGAGCATGTCTACGACCCCGCCGCGGCGGTGGCCAATTTCCGCATGAGCCTGCGCCCGGGCGGGCGGCTGTTCGTCTATGTGCCCTGGATGTGGCGCTACCACGCGCCCCGCAGCCTGGTGTTTCAGGACTACCAGCGCCTCAGCCGCGACGGCATGGCCTATCTGCTGCGCGATTTCGAGGACGTCACGCTCTACCCGATCCGGGGCAAGTATTCGGCGATCCTGAACATGCTGAAATTCTGGAAGGCGACGGTCGAGCGGCGCTTCGGCGGGCGGGTCAACCGGCTGGTCGACGCGCGGGTTTCCGATTGGCGCAACACGGTGCAGGCCTCGGGGTTTTTCGCCGAGGCGGTGCGACCGGCCGGGGACTGACCCGCGACGGCGCCGCCTTTCACGCGTGAAAGTCATGTTATATATTTGATTTAAAACAATTTTCAGAATCTTCGCGCAAAACCGCGGCGCGCCGGGCCGGGAGCGGCTGGAGCAGAGCCGCGCCCCCCATCGAGGGGCCCGCGGCTCTGCGGACCGCATGCGATCCGCGGCGCGTCGGGCCGGCCCGCATCG
>JAVVFE010000434.1:0-2521 GCA_032251175.1 Thermohalobaculum sp. | reverse complement strand
GCACCGCGCCGGCCGCGGCGCCCGGAGACCTGCCCGGAGACCTGCCCGAAGAGCTGCCGGACGAATTGCCCGCGGCCCCGGCGGCGGCGCTGCCCGCGGGCACCTGGCGGCTGTCGAACCGGGTCTTCGGGATGTTCGGCCCGCAGGGCCCGCTGCCGCTGCACCTGACCGAATACGCCCGCGACCGCTGGCGTAACCACCGCGACGGCGGCTTCATCGCCTTCGCCGACATGCTCACCCACCGGCTTGCGTCGCTGTTCTACCGCGCCTGGGCCTCGGCGCTGCCGGCACCGTCGTTCGACCGCGCCGGCGGCGCCGGCCGCGGCCCCGCCACCAGCGATCCGTTCGCGGCGCGGGTGGCGGCGGTGGCCGGGGTGATGGGGCCGGCGTTCGCGAACCGCGACGCGCTGCCCGACCTCGCGCGGCTGCATTTCGCCGGCCATTTCGGCCAGGGCGCGCGTCACGGCGAGGGGCTGATGGCGATCGTGGCGGCGTTCGTGCGCGCGCCGGTGCGGCTGCAGGAATTCGTCGGCTCGTGGCTCGAACTCGATCCCGGCGACACCTGGCGGCTGGGCGCGCCGGCCGGCCTTGGCCGGGGCAGCGTGCTGGGCGGGCGGGTATGGTCGCGCTCGGCCAAGTTCCGGCTGCGGATCGGGCCGCTGACGCTGGCCGACTTCCGCCGCCTGCTGCCCGGCAGCCCGTCGCTGACGCGCCTCGACGCGGCGGTGCGCGCCTATGTCGGCGACATCCTGGAATACGACGTCAACCTGGTGCTGGCGGCGGCCGAGGTGCCGCGCGCGCGCCTCGGGGCGGGGGGCGACACCCGCCTCGGGCTGACATCGTGGCTGGGCCCGCGCGGCGCCTTCGCCGACGACGCCGAGGAACTGTATCTGTCGCCGCAGCGCTTGCGGGCGGCCTCAACGAACACCACAGGGACGGGAATTCAACGATGACCGAGATCAGCCGCACAGCCCTTTTCGGCAAGCTCAACCGCCTCGGCTACCAGGCGGTGGAAAGCGCCACCGTGTTCTGCAAGCTGCGCGGCAATCCCTATGTCGAGTTCGTGCACTGGCTGCACCAGATCCTGCAGATGCAGGACAGCGACCTGCACCGCATCGCGCAGCATTTCGATCTCGATCCCGGCCGGCTGTCGGGCGACATCACCCGCGCGCTCGACGCGCTGCCGCGCGGCGCCTCGTCGATCTCGGACCTCTCGGCGCATCTGATGGACGCGATGGAGCGGGCGTGGGTGTGGGGCTCGCTCCTGTATTCCGCCAACCAGGTGCGCACCGGCTACATCGTGCTCGGGATGGTCAAGACGCCCGAGTTGCGCCGGGTGCTGTCGGGCATCTCGCGCGAGTTCGACAAGGTGAAGGCCGACGATCTCGCCGACGATTTCGCCACCATCACCGGCGGCTCGCCCGAGGACGGGCTGCGCCCGCAGGACGGCTCGGCCACCGGCGGCGGTGCCGCGCCGGGCGAGGCCTCGGGGGCGATGTCGCCGGCGCAGATGGGCCGCGAAGAGGCGCTGGCGCAATTCTGCACCGACCTGACCGAACAGGCCCGCAAGGGCGAGATCGACCCGATCGTCGGCCGCGACGAGGAGATCCGCCAGGTTGTCGACATCCTCATGCGGCGGCGCCAGAACAACCCGATCCTGACCGGCGAGGCCGGGGTCGGCAAGACCGCGGTGGTCGAGGGCTTCGCGCTGCGCATCGCGCGCGGCGACGTGCCGCCCAGCCTGAAGGAGGCGCGCATCCTCGCGCTCGACGTCGGGCTGCTGCAGGCCGGGGCCAGCATGAAGGGCGAGTTCGAGAACCGCCTCAAGCAGGTGATCGAGGAGGTGCAGGCCAGCACGACCCCGATCATCATGTTCATCGACGAAACCCACACCCTGGTCGGCGCCGGGGGGGCCGCCGGCACCGGCGACGCCGCCAACCTGCTGAAGCCGGCGCTGGCGCGCGGCACCCTGCGCACCATCGGCGCCACCACCTGGGCCGAATACAAGAAGCACATCGAGAAGGACCCGGCCCTGACCCGCCGTTTCCAGACCGTGGTGGTGGACGAGCCCAGCCCCGAGAAGGCGACGCTGATGATGCGCGGCATCGCCTCGATGCTGGAAAAGCACCACAAGGTGCAGGTGCTGGACGAGGGCATCGCCGCGGCGGTGAACCTGTCGGCGCGCTACATCCCGGCGCGGCAATTGCCCGACAAGTCGGTTTCGGTGCTCGATACCGCCTGCGCGCGGGTCGCGGTCAGCCAGCACGCGGTGCCGGCCGAGGTCGACGACAGCCGCCGCCGGATCGAGGCGCTCGACACCGAGCTGGAGATCATCTCGCGCGACGAGACCGCGGGCTACGAGGTCGCGACGCGCCGCGTCGCCATCGAGGGCTACCGCGCCGAGGAAGAGGCGCGCCTGGCCACGCTGACCGAACGCTGGGAGGGCGAGAAGGCGGTGGTGGCCGAGATCCTCGATCTGCGCGCCGCGCATGGCTTTACTATCGATCAGGTTGCCGCCGTC
>JAVVFE010000433.1:0-2533 GCA_032251175.1 Thermohalobaculum sp. | reverse complement strand
GGTTGTCGTCTCGTGGCAGATGGCGACGGTTGCATGGGCGTTCGGCGTGTCGGCATAGGCGAAGCCGCCGAACACGGTGACATCGTGGATGCCGGGCGTGCCCGCCTCGGCCGCGGCCAGAGCCACGAGGTCGGCCATCGGCCCCGCATCGGTGCGCATCAGGTGGCTTGCGGGCAGCATCGGCACCGCGGCGAGCGTGACGCGCGGGTGGATTTCGCCCGCGACCGCGCGTTCGAGCAGCGCAAGCGCGCGCGCGGCCGTCTCGCGCATGTCGACATGGGGGTAGGTGCGATAGCCGGTCAGGACCTGCACCAGATCGCCGATCGCGGGGTCGAGGCAGGCGTGCATGTCGAAGCTGACGGCAAGCGGCACGCCGGGGCCGATCGCGTCCCGCACGCGGGCCAGCAGGGTGCGATCGGCGCCCAGGTCGCCGGTCCCGATCAGCGCCCCGTGCAGCGACAGATAGACCGCATCCCACCGGCCGGCAGCGAGCCCCGCGACGATCTCGTCGCAGATAACATCGAGATCGGCCTGCACCACCGGCCCGCCCGGCGGGGCCGAGGTGCAGCGCAACAGGTCGGCCCGCCAGTGCGGGCGCGCGGCCAGGAAATCGGCGACGGCGCCGAGTTCGGTCGCCGTGCCGGCATACTGCGCCAGCATGGATGTGCCGCGCGCCCATTCGCGCGCACGAAAGGCCGCGAGCGGCTGCGCCACGGGATTGAAGCTGTTGCCTTCATACCAGAGGCGGGCGATCGCGAAACGGACCTCGGCTGCCACCCAAGCCTCCCCCTGGACCCCGGCGAGAGCGCCCGGTCTGTGCCGGGCCGAGCCTAGGCGCGAGGGTGGCGGGCGGTCAATCCGCGGCCACCGGGCCGGTGTCATCGGGGGGATGGCCGGGACCATGCGGCAAGCCTGGCGGGCCGCCATCGTCGGCCGCCGGGCGCCGCGCGGGCCGCGATGCCCGCCTCCGCGCGCGGGCGGGGGCCCGGTGCCGTGGCCGGCGATACCCCATCCGGCGGCCCGATTTCATCTTGCGGATGCGGCCCGGGGTGCGATCCTGCGCGCGACGCCCGCCTGTCAGCCGCCACGGAGCCGCCCGATGCCTCAGCCCCCTCACGACGTCGTGCTGCGCGGCGGCACGCTGGTCACCGCGGCCGAGACGGTGCGCGCCGATATCGGCATCCGCGGCGGGCAGGTCGCGGCGATCGGCACGGGGCTGGGACCCGGCCTGACCGAGATCGATGCGACCGGCCGGCTGGTGATGCCCGGCGGGGTCGATGCGCATTGCCATATCGAGCAGATCTCGGGCGCCGGGGTGATGAACGCCGACACCTTCGAGACGGCGACGCGCTCGGCCGCGCTGGGGGGCACCACCAGCGTGATCTCGTTCGCCGCGCAGCACCCCGGCATGCGGCTGCGGCAGGTGGTGGACGACTATGCCGCGCGCGCGGCGCGGGGCGCGATCGTCGACCATGCCTTCCACATGATCGTCGCCGACCCCGATGCGGCGGCGCTGGGTCAGGATCTGCCGGCGCTGATCGCCGAGGGCCACCGCTCGATCAAGATCTTCACGACCTACGACAAGGTGCGGCTGGGCGACGAGCAGATCCTCGACCTGCTCGACTGCGCGCGGGCGCATGGCGCGCTGGTCTGCATCCATGCCGAGAACGACGGGATGATCCGCTGGATGACCCGGCGCCTGCTGGCCGCCGGCCTGACCGCGCCGCGCCACCATGCGCTGAGCCACCCGCGGATGGCCGAGGTCGAGGCGCTGGAGCGGATGATCCGTCTTTCCGCCTTCATCGACCAGCCGATCGTGCTGTTCCACGTCTCGACCGCCGAGGGGGCGGCGGTGGTGGCGCGCGCCCGGGCCGCGGGCCTGAAGGTCTTTGCCGAGACCTGCCCGCACTACCTGTTCATGACCGCCGCGGCGCTGGACCTGCCGGGGATCGAGGGGGCGAAGCTGATGTGCAGCCCGCCGCAGCGGACCGAAGCCGACCAGGAGGCGTTGTGGCGGGCGCTGGCGGCGGGGGACCTGCAGTATGTGTCGTCCGACCACGCGCCCTACCGCTTCGATGCCACGGGCAAGCTGAGCGCGGGGCCGGCGCCGGGGTTCGACGGCATCGCCAACGGCATGCCGGGGCTGGAACTGCGCCAGGCCCTGATGTTCGACGCGATGGTGTCGAAGGGGCGGCTGGGGCCCAACCGGTTCGTAGAGCTGACCTCGACGGCGCCGGCGCGGCTCTACGACCTGCCGGGCAAGGGGACGATCGCGATTGGCGCGGATGCCGACATCGTGCTGTGGGACCCGGAGCGTCGGGTTGTGCTGGGCGAGAACGACCTGCACGACAATGTCGGCTACAACCCCTTCGCCGGGCGCGAGATCATTGGCTGGCCCGAGACCGTGCTGCTGCGCGGTCGGGTGATCGTCGACCGCGGCCGGCTGACCGGTCGCCCGGGCGAGGGACGCCTGCTGCGGCGCGCGGCGGGGCCCGCGACGCGGCCGGCGGGCAGGCCGGCGCCGGAATTGAGC
>JAVVFE010000432.1:0-2534 GCA_032251175.1 Thermohalobaculum sp. | reverse complement strand
CACCTCGCACCTACCCCGCACGCACCCGCGCCCCCCGCACATCGCCGCCGTCCCGGGCTTGACCCGGGACCGCCTGCACTCCCTGCGCACCGGCGCGGGTGCGGATGCGGATACGGCCGGCACACCCCCGCGCAGCCCCCACCGGCCGGCCGCATTCAGAATTCCCCTCATGCACATCACCAGCACTGTGAATCAAATTCAAGGAAAACTATTATTTTTCAATATGATAACATGCCTTTCACGCGTGAAAGCCTGCACCACCACAGGCCCGCGTCTCCCCCACCCCCCTGAAATCCGCCATGGACGCCGCCCCGCGCCCCCCCTAAAACGCCCCCCAGGCGCGGGCAGAGGGCGGGAGCGGGCAGAATGCGGATTCTCATCACCAACGACGACGGCATCAACGCGCCGGGCCTCGCGCTGGCCGAGGCGATCGCCGCCGAGGTCGCCGGCCCCTCGGGCGAGATCTGGGTGGTGGCCCCCGACAACGAGCGGTCGGGCGCCAGCCACGCGATCTCCTACACCGCGCCGATGCGGGTCACCCGGCTGGCCGCGCGGCGCTTCTCGGTCGATGGCTACCCGGCCGACTGCGCGCTGGTGGGCCTGCACCGCGTGCTCAAGGAAACCCCGCCCGACCTCGTGATCTCGGGCGTCAACCGCGGCCACAACGTCGCCGAGGATCTGGTCTATTCCGGCACCGTGGGTGCGGCGATGGAGGCCGCCCTGAACGGCGTGCGCGCGGTGGCCATGAGCCAGTTCTTCCGCAACTGGGAGGGCGCGCCGGCCGACCTCTGGGACCCCGCCCGCGCCCATGGCGCCGCGACCCTGCGCCGGGTGCTGGCGATGCCGCAGCGCCCGGGCGTGTTCTACAACGTCAACTTTCCCGCCGTGCGGCCCGAGGCGATCCGTGGCGTCACCGTCTGCCCGCACGGCATCCGCGCCAACGCGACCTTCGAGGTCATCCCCTACACCGCCCCGAACGGGCGCGAGTTCCAGTTCCTGCGCCACACCACTGCCAACGCCTCGGCGCCCGAGGGCACCGACGCGCGGCTCTGCCAGGATGGCTGGATTACCGTGACGCCCATCCTGCCGCAGATGACCGCGCATGACCTGATCGACGAGGCCCGCGCCACGCTGACCGCTGACAGACACACGGCTTCCGTCTAGGCTCGTGCCAGCCGTGTCGCGTTTCCGGGATCGGAGCTTGCCATGACGCCCGATGCACGGGCCGAGAGCCTGATGCGCCTGATGCTGAGCCTGCGCCAGGCCGGCGTCACCGACAAGCGCGTGCTCACGGCCATGGAGTCCGTGCCGCGCGACCTGTTCGTCGACCGCGCCTTCAAGGACCGCGCGTGGGAGGACCGGCCGCTGCCGATCGCCTGCGGCCAGACCATCTCGCAGCCCTCGATCGTCGCCGTGATGACCGAGGCGCTGGCGGTGACGCCGCGCTGCAAGGTGCTCGAGATCGGCGCGGGCTCGGGCTACCAGACCGCGATCCTCGCCCGCCTCGCCCGGCGGGTCTACGCGATCGAGCGCCACCGTCCGCTGGTCAAGGTGGCACGGGAGCGGCTCGAGACGCTCGGCATCACCAACGTCACGCTGCGCAGCGGCGACGGCACCCGCGGCTGGCCCGAGCAGGCGCCCTTCGACCGCATCCTGATCGCCGCCGCCGCCGACGACGCGCCGCGCCTGCTGTTGGAACAATTGCGCCCAGGTGGCATAATGGTGCTACCCGTCGGGCAGTCGGACGAGGTGCAGCAGTTGATCCGGATCGAGAAGACCGAACACGGCCTCGACCACCGGGTGCTTTCGGACGTGCTGTTCGTCCCGCTGATCGAGGGCATGCCCGAGGAAGACGGTCCCTGAGCAGGCGGGCCCGGGCGCAGGAGTGGCGGGCCCAAGACCCGCTTGCGAGAAACGCGAGAGGCAGGAGCAAGGCGCATCATGGTGTCCAACGGTCTGAACGCGAGGCTGGGCCTCGTTGTCGTCGCGGCGCTGGTTGTGGCGGGCTGCGCCTCGCGCCAGGCGCCCGACCGGGCGGCGGTCGAGTATCGCGGCACGGGCGGGACCGGCCAGCCGGCCACCGCCGGCGGCATCCCCGCCGCGCCCGTGGTGGGGGCGGACGGCGTGGTGCTCTACGACGGCTACGAGGCGATCCGCGCGGGCCAGGGCGACTCGGTCGCGAGCCTCGCCGGGCGGGTCGGCCTGTCGGCGAGCGAGCTTGCCGCCTATAACGGCCTCGCGCCCGACCAGCCGCTTCGGCCGGGGGATGAACTGGTTCTGCCGCCGCGCCCGGGCGGCTATGGCGGCACCTCGGTCGCCGCCGCGGGCGGCGGCTTCGGCACCGGCCTCGCGGCGGGCGGGCCGAGCGATGCGGGCGCGAGCGCCATCGCCACCGCGCCGCTCGATTCCGGCACGCCCGGGTCCGGCACGGCCGCGACCGGCACGACCGGCTGGTCGCCCGACATCGCGGCCGCCGCGATCGACCGCTCGGGCACGCCCGAGGCGCCCCTCGCGCCGCCGCCCTCGGCGAGCAC
>JAVVFE010000431.1:0-2534 GCA_032251175.1 Thermohalobaculum sp. | reverse complement strand
GGCGCGCTCTATGCCCTGCGCGGGCCGCTTGTGGCGCCGGGCGGGGCGCCGGGCGGGGCGGTGGTCGTTGGGCTCGATCAGAAGTCGGTCGACTGGCTGGCGTTCCACGCGCCCGATCTCGCCCGGGTTTCGGACGATTTGCCGGCCTGCCTGCCGGCGCCGGCCCGCGCGGGGCTGTCGCGGCTGCGCAATGTCAACGACATCCCGCGCGCGATCCATGCCTGCCTGCTGCGCGCGCTGGCGGCGCGCGGCGCGCGGCTGGTGGTGGTCGACGTGCTGTTCACGGTCGAGACGCCCGACGATGCCTTCCTTGCCGCCGCGCTGCGCGAGGGGCCGCCGGTGGTGCTGTTCGAGCGCATCCGCGATGCCGCCGAACAGGGCGCCGGGCGCGGCGAGGCCGCAGCGCCGCAGCGCGTCCGCCCGCGCCCGATTTTCGCCGAAGCCGCGGCCGCGACCGCCTCGTTCCTGGTGAGCGCGCCGAGCGGCTCGTCGGTCGAGGGATACCTGCCCGCGATCCCGGACTTTCCCGACCTCGCGGCGATGCCCGAGACCGCGGCCGCGCTGTGGCGCGGCCTGCCGCCGCCCACCCCCGCGGCGGCGGGCGCCGCGGTGCGGCCGATCTGGCTGTATGGCCCGCCCCGCACGGTCCCGACCTTCAGCCTGCGCGATGTCTTTGCGCGCGACGCCGCCCGCCCGCTGCCCGGCGACCTGTCCGGGGTGGCGGTGTTTGTCGGCGTCTCGGACCCCGACTTCCTCGGCACGACCGACCATTTCGTGATCCCGATCTCGGACCGGCGCGACACCGAGATCGGCGGCGTCGAGCTGGCGGCCTCGGCCTTCCTGAACATCCTGCACGACCAGCGGATGCGCCATCCCGGCGCGGGGGTGCAGGCGGCGGTGGTGTTCGTGTTCGGCACGCTCGGCGCGCTGGTGGTGCAGCTTGTCGGCGGCTGGCGGGGGCTGGGCGTCCTGTCGGCGCTGGGGATCGGCTATGCCGGCGCGGCGGGCGCGGGCTTCGCCGGGTTCAGGATCTGGCTGCCCGTCGCGATGCCGCTGTTCGCGGCCTTGCCGGCGCTGGGCTTCTGGGCGCTGCTGACGCGCTATGCGCGGGCCCGCGGCATGGTTGCGCGGCTGGCGCCCCGGCAGGTCACGGCGCGCCTGCTGGACCGTCCCGGGGCCGCGCGCGATGGCCTGCGGACCGAGGCGCTGAGCGTGCTCTACACCGATGTCGTGGGGTCGACCGCGCTGGGCGACCGGCTCGACCCCGAGGGCTACAGCCGCACAATGACGCGCTATTACGACCGCGCCACCGCCGCGGTCGAGGCCGCGGGCGGCATGGTGGTCGAGTTCATGGGCGACGGCATCCTTGCCGTCTTCACCGAAAGCGTGACCGGCCCCGGCCACGCGCGCGCCGCCTGCGCCGCGGCGCGGGCGTTGAGCGGCGACGGGGGCGATCTGGCCACGCCCGCCGACCCGGACGAGGCGCGCATCCGGCTGAGGATGGGGCTGCATACCGGCGTCGCCACGACCGGCGGGATCGGGGCGGCACACCGGTTCAATTTCAAGGTTCTGGGCGACGCGGTCAACTTCGCGGCCCGGCTCGAGCAGCTTGGCAAGGCGTTCGACGACGGTGCGCGGGACGTGATTCTGATCTCGGAGGCCACCCGCGCGGCAAGCGGGCTGGCCGATGCCGAGGTCGAACCGCTCGGCACCTTCGAGCTGCGGGGCAAGGACGCGGCCGTGCAGGTCTTTCGGCTGCGCACCGGCGGCACGGAAGATTCGACACGGCCCGACTAGGTCCGCTACCGTCCGCGCGGATCGACACCGGCAGGTGGGGGCATGCCGGGGCCGTTCGTCATGTTGCTTGTGCGGACGAGGGACGGGGGAAATCAGATGGGACTGCCGCAGATTGGCAGGATGGCGGCGCTTGCCATCCTGGGCATCGCTTTTTCGGGCGCGGGCGCCGCGGCTGGCACGCGGTGCGGCCCTGACCCGGCGGTCGAGATCGTCGCGCTCGACGGCAGCGTCAGCATCGAGGCGCCCGATGGCGGCCGGGCGACCGCGCGGCTGGGCGACACGGTCTGCCGGGGCGATCTGGTCGCCACCGGCGATGACGGCCGCGTCGAGTTGCGCTTCCGGCACGACGAGACGACGATCGGCCTGGCGCGCAACACCTCGGTGCGCATCCCCGAGGCCAGCGGCGGCGTCGAGCTGACCTCGGGGCTGATGCGCTTCATCAGTTCGGTGCGCGAGCTGTTCACCATCCGCACGCGCCACGCCAATGCCGGCATCGACGGCACCGAAGCGGTGGTCGCGACCGATCCAGATGGCACGCTGGTGCTGGTGATCGAGGGCGAAGTGACGCTGCAGGCCGCCGGCACGGCGCTGGCGCTGCCCGCAGGGGCGGCCGGGTTCGCGGCCCCCGGCGCCGCGCCGCGCCCGGCCGAGCCCGCGACGGTGCCGCCCGCCTTCCGCGCGCTGGTGGTCGAGCCCGAGGGCGCCTCGGACTGGGCGATCCACATTCCGCCGATCCT
>JAVVFE010000430.1:0-2541 GCA_032251175.1 Thermohalobaculum sp. | reverse complement strand
GAGCGGCGCACCGCGTGCAGCCGCGCCACCCGGTCGCCGTCGCGCAGCGCGGGGCCGTGCGCCTCCAGCCACTCGAAGAAGGCAGCATCGCCCAGCGCGCCGTATTTCACCACCTCGCCATAGCCCGCCAGCAGCTCGCGCGGCGGCAGGGTCGCCAGCACGTCGATGTCGGCCAGCACCAGGCGCGGCTGGTGGAAGGCGCCGATCAGGTTCTTGCCGTGCGCCGAGTTCACTCCGGTCTTGCCGCCGACCGAGCTGTCGACCTGCGCCAGCAGCGTGGTCGGCACCTGCACGAAGCCCACGCCGCGGCGCAGGATGGCAGCGGCAAAGCCCGCGAGATCGCCGATCACGCCGCCGCCCAGCGCGATCACCAGATCGTCGCGCTCGACCTTGAGCTCGAGCAGCCGCTCGACCACCAGCGCGACCGTGGCCATCGACTTGCTGGCCTCGCCCGCGGGCACGACCACCGCCTCGCTGGCGATGCCCTCGGCCGCGAGCGCCGCGCGAAAGGGTTCCAGATGCAGCCCCGCGACCGTCGCATCGGTCACGATGGCGACGGAGGGGCGCGCGAGGTGCGGCCCGATCAGCGCCCCCGCCCGGCCGATCAGCCCGGGGCCGATCAGGATGTCGTAGCTGCGCTCGCCCAGGCCCACCCGCACCGTTTCCATGCCCGCCTCACCTGCCCGCCGGCGCGCCATCCAGCGCGCCATGTGTCCCCAGCGCCGCGATGATGCGCGACGCCATCTCGTCATGCGTGAGCCCCGCCTGGCTCTCGACCGTGATCGCGGCCCCGGCATAGACCGGATAGCGCTCGCGGATCAGCCCGGCCAAGATCTCGCGCGGATCGCCGCGGTTCAGCAGCGGGCGGTGCGTGCGCCCGGCGGTGCGCGCGACCAGCAGGTCGAGATCGGCCTTCAGCCACACGCTGACCGCCATCCGGCCGATCAGGGCGCGGGTTTCGGCGTTCATGAAGGCGCCACCTCCGGTGGCCAGCACCATCGGGGGTTCTTGCAACAGGCGGGCGATCACGCGCCGCTCGCCGTCGCGGAAATGCGCCTCGCCATAGCGCTCGAAGATTTCGGGGATGCTCATCGCCGCGGCGCGCTCGATCTCGCCATCGGAATCCGCGAAGGCGACGCCCAGTCGTTCGGCCAGGCGCTGGCCGACCGAGCTTTTGCCCGCCCCCATCAGGCCGATCAGCACGACCGTGCGCCTCAGGACCGGGCCGTCCGCCTGCGCTTTGCGGGCCTCTCTCGCCACCCTGCGTCCACCCCTCGCATGGCCCCGCGCGGCGGAGGCCGGCCGTTCCGGTCATTGCCCCCGGCGCCCGGTCCGGGTTAGGGTCCGGGCGCGCATGGCGGCTTTCGTCTACACCACGCGGCCGCGGCGCGAAAGACCGTGCGGCGCGGGCCGCCGGGCGGCATCGGACGGTGCAACCGGGGGCAAGGCCCCCCCGGCAAGGGACGGCAGGCATGGGCAGGTTCTTGAAATTCCTTTTGTGGGTTCTGGTGCTTGCGGTGCTGGTGTTCATCGGATTCGCGCTGTTCGCCGATCTCGAGGCGCCGCGCGCGCCGGTCAGCCTGCCGCTCGACGCCCCCGCCCGGCAATGAGCGGCGCGGGCCGGGGCTGGCTCGACGCCTTTCTCGAGGCGATGGCGGCCGAACGGGGCGCCGCGCGCAACACGCTGCTGGCCTATGCCCGGGACCTGGGCGATTTCGGCGCGTGGCTGGGCGCGCGCGGGGCGGATTTCGCCACCGCCGACCGCGCGGCGATCGAGGGCTATCTGGCGGCGCTCGAAGCTGCCGGGATGTCGCCCGCCACCCGTGCGCGCAGGCTTTCGGCCATCCGCCAACTGATGCGCTTTGCGCTCAGCGAGGGCTGGCGGGCCGACGATCCGGCCGCGCGCCTCTCGGGCCCGCGCCCGGGGCGCAAGCTGCCCGGAACCCTCAGCGTCGCCGAGGTCGCGCGGATGCTGGACAGCGCCCGCATCGCCGCCGACGCGCCCGGGTCCGACGACGACAGCGCGGCCGGCGTCCTCAGGCTGCACTGCCTGATGGAGCTGCTCTACGCCACCGGGCTTCGGGTCACCGAGCTGGTCAGCCTGCCGGTGCAGGCGGCGCGCGGCAATCCGCGCCTGCTGATGGTGCGCGGCAAGGGCGGGCGCGAGCGGATCGTGCCACTGTCGGACCCAGCACGCGCGGCGCTCGCGCGCTGGCTCGCGACGCGCGACCGCGCCGAGACCGAGGCCAGGCGGCGGGGCGCGCGGCCCTCGCCCTTCCTGTTCCCCTCGGGGGCCAGGGCCGGGCATTTCGGGCGGGGGGCGTTCTGGGCGGCGCTGAAGGGGCTTGCGGCCCGCGCGGGGCTGGACGCGCAAGGGATCTCGCCGCACACGCTGCGCCACGCCTTCGCGACGCACCTGCTGGCGAATGGCGCCGACCTGCGGGTGATCCAGACGCTGCTGGGCCATGCCGACGTGTCGACCACCGAGATCTACACCCATGTGCTGGACGAGCGGCTGAAAAGCCTCGTCCTCACGCATCA
>JAVVFE010000429.1:0-2562 GCA_032251175.1 Thermohalobaculum sp. | reverse complement strand
GCGTGGCCGGCCACCGCCTCGTCCATCGCGTTGTCGAGCACTTCCGCCACCAGATGGTGCAGCGCGCGCTCGTCGGTGCCGCCGACATACATGCCGGGCCGCTTGCGGACAGGCTCGAGCCCCTCCAGCACCTCGATCGACGAGGCGGTGTAGGCGCGCTCCGCATTGCCCTCGTGGAACAGGTCGCCCATGCGTCCCGCCTCCGAATCAGTTTCTGCCTGTTGGTTCCAGTAATGCAGGCAGGCGGGGGCCGGATCAACATCTCGCGGGGGCGATGGCGTGGGCCGCAATCCCTCGGGGGTCAGGTGATCCGATCCTGCGCCGCCAACAGCGCCAGCGCGGCGCCGACGTAAAGCGGGCGCAGGCCCGGCAGCGGCAGGCGCGGCGCCGGGCCGCGCATCGGTGCGGGGATCGCGTCCTCGGGCGCGCCGGCGATCAGCCCGGCCGCCAGCGTGCCGCCCAGCGTGCCCATGCCGATGCCGCTGCCGTGCCAGCCCAGCGCGCAGGCGATGCCCTGCGCGCGGTCGAGCCAACCCACGGTGGGGGTGAGCTTGGCCGTGGCGCAGACCGGCCCGCGCCAGAAATACTCCACCGCGGCCCCGGCGAAGCCCGGCAGTTGCTGCGCGATGCGCCGGATCACGCGGGCGCGCATCTTGCCCGTGTTCGCGTCGGCCCCGGTGAGGTCGCCGCGCATGCCGAACAGCAGCCGCCCCTCGGGCAGCAGGCGGAAATAGCTCAGCATGTTGCGGGTGTCGGCGGCGGGGTCACAGCCCAGCCAGGGGTGGCGCGCGCGCTCCCCGGCGCTCAGCACCCGGGTCACCGCGATGTTCGAGATCACCGGGATGGCGCGCCCGTCCAGCACCGGGTGCAGCCCGTCCGGGGTGAATCCGTTGGTCGCGACCAGCACCCGCGCCGCCGTCAGGCTGCCGCGCGGGGTGACCAGCCGGTGCCCCGCCCCCTCGCGCCGCCATTGCGTGACCGGCGCGCGCGCGAACACCTGCGCCCCGGCGGATTCGGCCGCATCGGCCAGCGCCCGGACCAGCCGCAGCGGGTGGATGCCGAAGGCGGGGCTGCCCACCACGCCGCCAAAGCGCGCGACATCCGCCAGCCCCGAGGGCGCCACCGGGCGCGCGGCATAGCCGCCGGGCACCGCGTCGAGCCCGCGCGCCGCGCGGGGCGAATGCGCCAGCACCATCTCGCCGGTGCCCTGCACCTGATCGCCCAGCCCGGCGCCGAGGCAGAAGGCGCGCAACTCGGCGAGATGCCCGGCCAGCATGGCGTGATGGCGCGCCACCTCGGCCGCGCCATGGCGGCGGACCAGCGCGGCCTCGGACAGCTTGTGCCCGCCGGGCCCGGCGATGCCGCCATTGCGCCCCGAGGCGCCCCAGCCGATCGCGCCGGCCTCGACCACCGCAGCGCCGATGCCCAGCCCCGCCAGAACCCGCGCGGCCGACAGCCCGGCATAGCCGCCGCCGATGATGGCGACATCGGCCCGCCGGTCGCCCTCGAGCCGCGGGCGGGCGCGGTCGGGCGGGGCCGATGCCTCCCACCAGCTTTGCACCGTGCGGGTGGCGTCGTAGACCTCGGGCGCGAGCGGACCCGTCAGCGCCATCATGCGTCCTCCCGGGCCTCGACTGTCTCGATCCGCGCGCCACCCTCCAGCGTGCGATGCACCGGGCAGCGGTCGGCAATCTCCATCAGGCGGGCGCGCTGGTCGTCGTCGAGCCGGCCCGTCAGCCGGATCACCCGGCGGAACAGGTCGATCCGCGTCGCGCCCTCGTCGGCGCCAGCGCTGTCTTCGGCATGGGTCTTGCCGTGGGTCACGTCGACCGTCACGCCCTCCAGCGGCCAGCCCTTGCGCCGGGCATACATGCGGATGGTCATCGAGGTGCAGGCCCCCAGCCCCGCCGCCAGCAACTGGTAGGGCGAGGCGCCCAGCCCGCTGCCGCCCACCGCCGCCGGCTCGTCGGCCCGGATCGCCAGCCCCGGCCCGACCGCGATGTCCTGCAGGAAACCCTCGGGGTCGCTCTCGACCGTGCGGACCACGCCCTCGGGCGGCGCATCGGCGTCCACCGCCTCGCCCAGGTGCAGGTAGCGCGCGGCCCAGGCGGCGATGATGCCCGCGGCATAGTCGGCGTCCTCGGCCCGGCTGAGCAGGTGGTCGGCGTCGTCGAGGCTGACGAAGCTTTTCGGGTGCTTGGCGGCGGCGAAGATGCGCCCCGCGTTCTCGATCCCCACCACCGTGTCGCGCGGCGCGTGCAGGACCAGCAGGGCGCGCCTGAGGTTCGCGACCGTCTCGAGCAGGTTCTGCGCGCGCAGGTCCTCGACCAGGCCGCGCCCGATGGTGAAGGGGCGGCCGGCCAGCGTCACCTCGGCCGCGCCCTCGGCCTCGATGGCGCCAAGCCGGGTGCCGAACTGCTCCAGCACATGGGCGGGGTCGGCGGGGGCGCCGATCACCGCCACCGCCTCGGCCGAGGGGATCGCATCCGCCGCCGCCAGCACCGCCGCGCCGCCCAGCGAATGGCCGATCAGGATCTGCGGCGCGAGGTTGCGGCTTTCCAG
>JAVVFE010000428.1:0-2581 GCA_032251175.1 Thermohalobaculum sp. | reverse complement strand
CTTCTCGCGCTTCAACATCGAAGGGGCGGGGGCGGCCGACTGGCTCGCCTCCCGCATCACCGGCATCGTGCCGCGGGTGGGCCGGATCGGCCTCGTCTATTTCGCCGACGAGCGTGGGCGGATCGTCACCGAAATGTCGGTGGTGCGCCACCGCGATGAGCTGATGACGCTGATCACGGCGGCGGCGGCCGAGGAGCACGATTTCGACATCCTCGCCCGCGGACTTTCGGGGGTCGAGGGCATCGCGCTGACCAACCGCACGGCGGAATACTCGACCCAGATCCTCAGCGGCCCGGCCTCGCGCGCGACCCTTGCGGCGGTCTGCACGGCCGACCTCAGCCAGCCCTGGCTCACCCATCAGGCGACCGAGATCGCCGGGCGCTGGGCGCGGCTGGTGCGCGTCTCGTTCGCGGGGGAACTGGGGTGGGAGATCCACTCGAAGGTCGCCGACACCGCCGAGGTGTTCGACGCGGTCTGGCAGGCCGGGCAGCCCCACGGCCTGCGCCCCTTCGGCATGTTCGCGCTGAATTCTCTGCGGATCGAGAAGGGGTATCGGGCGTGGAAGGGCGACCTTTCGACCGACTACACCATGCTGCAAGGGGGCCTCGACCGCTTCGTGAAATTCGACAAGCCCCAGGACTTCCCCGGCAAGGCGGCGCTGATGGCCGAACAGCAACGCGGCGTGACCAAGCGGTTCGTCACCCTGATCGTCGAGGCCGGCGCGTCGGATGCGCCCTACATGTCGACGCTGTGGCATGACGGGCAGGTGGTGGGCGAGACCACCTCGGGCGCCTGGGGCTACCGGGTGGGGGCGTCCATCGCGCTCGGCATGCTGCGCGCGGATCTCGCGGTGCCGGGCACCGAGGTCGAGGTCGAGATCTTCGGGCAGCGATATCCGGCGGTGGTCCAGCCTGACCGGCCGCTGTGGGATCCCGAGAACGCAAGGCTGAGGGGCTGATATGCCAGATGTGATCCTCACCGATGGCGGCATGGGACAGGAACTGCTCGCCCGCACGCGCCTTGCGCCCACGCCGCTGTGGTCGGCGCAGGTGATGATCGACCGCCCCGAGGCGGTCGAGGAGTTGCATCTCGACTACATCCGCGCGGGCGCACGCGTCATCACCCTCAACGCCTATTCGGCCGAGCCCTGCCGCTTGCGGCGCTTCGGGATCCCGGACCGCTTCGAGGCCCTGCAACGTGCCGCCTGCGAGCTGGCGCTGCGCGCCCGCGACCGGGCGGGGGCGGCGGGGGCGGGGGTTGCCATTGCCGGCTGCCTGCCGCCGCTGGAATGGTCCTACCTGCCGCAACTTGCCCGCCCGGCCGACGAGGCCGCTGAAATCTACGCCCGCGTGGTGGCCGAACAGGCGCCCCACGTCGACCTGTTCCTGTGCGAGACCATGGCCGCCGCCGGCGAGGCCGCGGGCGCCGCGCGGGCCGCCGCGGCCTCGGGGCTCCCGGTCTGGGTGTCGTGGACCGTGGCCGAGCAGCCCGCCGCCACGGTGCGCAGCGGCGAGCCGCTGGGCGATGCCATCGCGGCGCTGGGCGACACCCCGGTTGCGGCGCTCCTCGCCAACTGCTCGTCGCCCGAGGCGGTGGGCCGCGCGATGCCCGCGCTCGCCGCCGATGGCCGGCCCTTCGGCGGCTATGCCAACGGCTTCACGCCGTTCGAGGCCGGCCACGCGCTGGGCACCACGGTCGAGAGCCTGACCTCGCGCCCCGATATGGGGCCCGAGGCTTATGCCGCGCGTGTGCTGGGCTGGGTCGCGCAGGGCGCCACCATCGTCGGCGGCTGCTGCGAGACCGGCCCCGCGCATATCGAGGCGATCGCCCGGGGGCTGGCGGCGGCGGGCCACGAGATCGTCGGGCCCGGCACCCGGAGGGCATCCGCCGATGCCTGAGCCGCTGCCCGAGCGAATGTCCGGGGTCCAACTGGTCCGCCATGGCGGACCCGAGACGCTGGTCTGGTCCGACGCCATTCCCGTGCCCCGCCCCGGCCCGGGCGAGGCGCTGGTGCGGGTGCGCGCGGCGGGGGTGAACAACACCGACATCAACACCCGGATCGGCTGGTATGCGAAGGCGGTGACCGGCAGCACCGCGGCCGCCGCCACCGGCGCGCCTGTCGAGGCCGGCGGCTGGGCGGGCGCGCTCGCCTTCCCGCGCATCCAGGGCGGCGATCTCTGCGGCGAGGTGGTGGCGCTGGGCGAAGGCGCCGGGGGCCCAGCAGTCGGCGCGCGGGTGATCTGTCCGATCAACCTGCCGGAACCCACGCCGGAGGCGCCCACCGCCTTCCGCGCGCTGGGGTCCGAGCTTGACGGCGCCTTCGCCCAGTTCTGCGTGGTCCCTGCGCGCCACCTGCACGACGTGAGCGCCTCGCCGCTCAGCGATGTCGAGCTGGCCGCGATGCCCTGCGCCCATGGCACCGCGTGGAACCTGCTGGCGCGTGCCGGTGTCGGGCCGGGCGCGCGGGTGCTGGTCACCGGCGCCTCGGGCGGCGTGGGGTTGGCGGCCGTGCAGCTTGCCCACCATCTCGGCGCGCATGTCACCGCGCTGGCGGGCGGCGCCAAGCAGGCGGCGGTGCGCG
>JAVVFE010000427.1:0-2584 GCA_032251175.1 Thermohalobaculum sp. | reverse complement strand
CGGGGTTTCCGACGCCGGGCGCGCGACGAAGGCGCAGCCGGCGGCCAGGGCCGGGGCCACCTTGCGCGCGATCATCGCGTTGGGGAAGTTCCACGGCGTGATCGAGGCAGCCACCCCGACCGGCTGTTTCAGGACGACGATGCGCTTGTCGGGCAGATGGCCGGGGATCACCTCGCCGCCGGCGCGCTTGGCCTCTTCACCGAACCATTCGACGAAGGAGGCACCATAGAGGATCTCGCCCCGCGCCTCGGCCAGCGGCTTGCCCATCTCGGCGGTCAGGATCGCGGCCAGGTCGTCGGCGTTCTCGACCATCAGTTCATACCAGCGGCGCAGGATGGCCGCGCGTTCCTTGCCGGTCTTCGCGGCCCAGGGTTTCTGCGCGGCCTTGGCGGCGGCGATGGCGGCGCGCACCTCCTCGCGGCTCAGGTCGGCGACCTCGATGATCACATCGCCGCGCGCCGGGTTTCTGACGGGAAAGCTGCGACCGCCCGCGGCGTCGACCCAGACCCCCGCAACAAACGCCTTGCCGGTCAGCAGCGACGGGTCCTTCAGCATCGACGCCAGATTGGTGCTGTCAAGCATGGTCAGTCCTTTCGATCGGTTTCCGCCCGATCGAACCACACACCCACGGCCGGCGCAAGCCGCGGCGGTCGGGCTCAGAACCCGGCGAGGGCGCGAAAGTCCATCGCGCCCAGATGGGCGAGGATGGCCTCGGTGTTGTCGCCTTCGGCCTGCACCAGGACGCGGTTGGCGACCAGGCCCATGATCTGCCCGTCACGCTCGACGAAACGCTCGCGCCCGACACGCAGCATCTTGCCCTGCATCAGCGCCGGATTGGCGAACATCGCCCCCATCGAGGCCACCATCGGGCTGTCGGCCAGCAGCATGATGGAAAAGCGGTCCGCACCATTGGCGTAATCGGCCTGCGCCATGGTGCCGCCGCCGAACATCGCCGCCGCCGCGCTCGACGCGGCATCGCCCGTCTCGCGCGTCCAGCCCGGCAGCGCCGCAGGCAGGAAGGACGAGAAGGACGATGCGGCCTGCTGATTGAGGATTTGCAGCGCGAAGCCCAGTTCCTCGCGCGCGTCGTTCAGATCGCCCGCCGCATAGGCCTCCAGTGCCGTGTTCACCGTATCGGTAAACTCATCCGCCGCCGCCGGGGTGCCCAGCGCTGCCGACAGTGCCAATCCCAATAGCACACGCATCACGCGCCCCCTGATCCCGCCGTCCTGACGGCAGGATACACGCTTGCGTGATTTCGCGCGAGTCCTGCGCAACCGCCGCCGCGCCCGGGGCCAGCCGGTCGTCGTCGCCCAGATAGGGGCCGGTTTCGATCATCAGCAGGTGCAGGTCGATCCGCCCGGGGTTCGAGAGCGCATGCCACACCCCGACCGGCACGACGACCGATCCGCCCTCGTGCAGCTCGCGCCGGGCCGCCCCGATGCACACGCAGGCACAGCCGGCGATGACCACCCAGCGCTCGGCGCGGTGCAGATGCGCCTCGCCCGGGCGCGCCATGCCGGGGCGCAGCACCAGGTGACGCAGCCGGCAGCGCGGGTGCAGCGTGCGCGCCGCCTCCGCCCCCCAGTCATGCGCCGCGGCCAGCGCCGCCGCGGGCGGCTCCGCCATGAAAGGCTCTGCCAGGCCAAGCGTCATGTCATCCTCCCTGCGAGCGCCTGCCAGCCAGCCTGCGACCGCAAGGTTAACCGATGGTTAAACGGGCCCTTCCCCCCGCCCCCGTGCGAAGCGCTCGCTCCAGGCCGGTCGCCGGTCGCCCGGCGCGGGGCGGGCGGCATGGATCGCCCGGGCAATGGCGCGCGACAGGCAGGCCGCCGCCGCATGGCCGAGGCGCAGTACGTCGCGCGGCGGATCGGGCAGCGCCCGCGCCCCGGTCGAGACGGCGAACACCAGGTCGCCGTCATAGGGCGTGTGACTCGGCACGATGGCCCGCGCCAGGCCGTCATGCGCGGCGACCGCCAGGCGTGTCGCCTCGGCCCGGGTCAGCCGCGCATCGGTGGCGACGACGGCTATGGTCGTCGCCTGCCCCGGTTCGGGCGCATCGGGCAGGTCCGGCTCCCAGCCGGGGGCACGAAACCGACCGCTGCCCAGCCCGCCGAATTCGCCCGCCATCTCGTAGGGCGCGGCCAGGAATTGCGGCCCGCCATCGGCCAGCACACTGCCCAGCGCGTTCACTGCCACCAGCGCACCCAGCGTGATCCCCGACTCCAGCACCGCCGAGGCAGAGCCCAGCCCGCCCTTCAGATCGGCGGTCATCGCGCCCGTGCCAGCCCCCGCGCTGCCCAGATCGAAATCCGCCGCCGCCGCCGCCAGCGCCTCTTCGCCCAACCGGCGATAGGGGTTGGTCACCCAGTCCTTTCGCCCGCCGTTGAGCAGGTCGAACAGGATTGCCGCCGGCACGATCGGCACACGGGCCGCACCGACGGCAAAGCCCCGCCCGCGCCGGCCCAACGCATCCGCGACCCCCGAAGCGGCGTCGAGCCCGAAGGCAGAGCCGCCCGACAGCACCAGCGCGTCGACCGTCTGCACCAGCCGGTCGGGGGCCAGCAGATCGGTCTCGCGCGTG
>JAVVFE010000426.1:0-2603 GCA_032251175.1 Thermohalobaculum sp. | reverse complement strand
CCGATCTCGCCGCGGCCGCGGCAACCCTCGCGCCGCTGGGCGCCGATTTCCTCGGCATCAACCCGCTGCACGCCCTCGGCACGGCCTATCCTGGCTTCAGCCCCTATTCCCCCGGCCATCGCGGCTTTCTCGACACCCGCGCCATCGCCCCCGACCGGGTGCCGGAATTCGCCGATGCGCCCGTGGCGCAACGCCTCTGGGCGGCCCGCCCGCCCGCGCCAGCGGACGGCCTGATCGACCACGCGGCCGCCCGCGCCCACCGCGCGCCGGTGCTCGCGGCCCTCCACGGCGCCTTCCGCGAGCGCGCGACGCCAGCGCGCCGCGACGCCTTCGCAGCCTTCCGTGAAGCCCGAGGGGCGGCACTTCACGACTTCGCGCTGTTCGAGGCGCTGTCCGAACACCACGGGACCGATTGGCACCGCTGGCCGCCGGGGCTCGCGAGCCCCGACGCTCCCGCCGCCCGCGCCTTCGCCGCCGCGAACGGCGACGCGCTCGACTTCCACGCCTGGCTGCAATGGATTGCCGACGACCAGATGGCGCAGGCGCAGGCCGCGGCGCGCGCAGCGGGCATGGCGCTCGGCCTCTACACCGACCTTGCCGTCGGCGTTCGCCCCGACGGCGCCGAGGTCTGGGCCCGTCCCGGCGTCTTCGCCACCGGCGTCTCGCTCGGCGCACCGCCCGACCAGTTCGCGCCGGGCGGGCAATCCTGGGGCCTCGCGCCCTTCTCGCCGCCGGGGTTGGAGGCCGCCGGCTTCCGCCCGTTCGTCGAGACCATCCGCGCCGCCATGCGCCACGCCGGCCTCGTGCGGATCGACCATATCCTCGGCTTCGACCGCACCTTCTGGGTGCCCGGCGACGGCACCCCCGGCAGTTACGTCCGCATGCCGCGCGACGTGCTGATGGCGATTGTCCGGCTGGAAGCTTCGCGCGCCGGCGCCGTGGTGATCGGCGAGGACCTCGGCGTCGTCCCCGAAGGACTGCGCGAGCGGATGGCGCAGTCGCACATCCACGGATCAAGCGTGATGCAGTTCGAGCGCGAGCCCTGGGGCGACTTCCGCCCGCCCACCGCCTACCCCGCGCGCGCCGTCGCCTCGGTTGGCACCCATGACACGCCGACGCTGGCCGGCTGGTGGGCCGCACGCGACATCGACTGGGCCGCGCGGCTGGGCCGCACCGGCCCCGACGACGCCGCCCGCTGGCGGGGCGAGCGGGCCGAGGATCGCCGCCGCCTGCTGCGCCTGCTCGCCGCCGAGGGGGTGCTGCCCGAGGGCCTCGACCCCGAAACCCCGCCCGAAGCCCTTACCCCCACGCTCAACGCCGCCATCCACGCGATGCTGGCCCGCGCGCCCTCGGCCATCCTCGCGGTGCAGATCGACGACGCGTTGGGCACCGTCGAGCAGGCCAACATCCCCGGCACCACCGACGCGCACCCCAACTGGCGCAGGCCCACGGCGCGCGCGGTCGAGGACCTCGCCACCGACCCCACCCTCGCCGCCGTCGCCCGCGCGGTCGCGGCGCAACGCCCGCGATGATACGTCCCCGCCCCTTTCGCCCGGCCTGCAATGCGCTAGTATCGCCCCAAACCCGACCCCCAAGGTCGGGGGCGGGACATCCAGGGGGCTGGAGCCGACAGGCGAGAACGACCGCGCCGCCGAGAGCCGCGCGCGGGCGGGAAGGAGCAGGCACCGATGACCTTCGACCGGACGCGCGACCCGCGCGAGATCACGCCCGCGGAGCTTGCCGACGCGATCCGGCACCACCTGACCTATTCCATCGGCAAGACCCCCGATGCGGCGAAACTGTCGGACTGGCGCCTTGCGCTCTCGCGCGCCATCCGCGACCGCATCGTGGACCCCTGGTTCGCCACCACCCGGCAGGTCTATGCCCGCGATCTCAAGCGCGTCTATTACCTCTCGATGGAGTTCCTGATCGGCCGCCTGCTCGAGGATGCGGTCAAGAACCTCGGGCTCGAGGATGCGGCGCGCGCGGCGCTGGCGGGCCTCGGCGTCGACCTCGACGCGGCGATGCTCGACGAGCCCGACGCGGCGCTGGGCAATGGCGGCCTCGGGCGCCTCGCCGCCTGCTTCCTCGATTCGATGTCCACCCTCGGCATCCCGGCGCATGGCTACGGCATCCGCTATGACCACGGCCTGTTCCGCCAGAGCTTCCGCGACGGACGGCAGGTCGAGGACGCCGAGGACTGGCTCACCGAAGCCCACCCCTGGGAGTTCGAGCGCACCGAGGCCGTCTGGCCCATCGGCTTCGGCGGGCGGGTGATCGAGGCGGGCGCGCGCGCGCGGTGGGAGCCCGAGGAGACCGTGCTCGCCGCCGCCTACGACACCCCGGTGCCCGGCTGGCAGGGCCGCTGGGTGAACACGCTGAGGCTGTGGTCGGCCAAGCCCACCAAGGTGTTCGACCTCGAGCCCTTCAACCGCGGCGACTTCCTCGGCGCCGCCGCCCCGGCGGTGCTGGCGCAGACCATCAGCCGCGTGCTCTACCCCGACGACACCACGCCCCAGGGCAAGGAACTGCGGCTGAAACAGGAATACTTCTTCACCGCCGCCAGCCTGCGCGACCTCCTGCGCCGCTTCTTCAGCTACCAC
>JAVVFE010000425.1:0-2629 GCA_032251175.1 Thermohalobaculum sp. | reverse complement strand
CAGCTCGAACTTCTGGATCTTGCCGGTCGAGGTCTTCGGCAGCTCGCCGAACACCACCGCGCGCGGGCATTTGAAATGGGCGAGGTGGTCGCGGGCGAAGGCCACGATCTCGCCGGCGGTGGCGGTGCGGCCCGGTTTCAGTTCGACGAAGGCCAGCGGCGTCTCGCCCCATGTCGGGTCGGGCTTTGCCACCACCGCGGCGAAGGCCACGGCGGGGTGCTTGTAGAGCACCTCCTCGACCTCGATCGACGAGATGTTCTCGCCGCCCGAGATGATGATGTCCTTCGAGCGGTCCTTGAGCTGGACATAGCCGTCGGGGTGCCTGACCGCCAGGTCGCCGGAATGGAACCAGCCGCCGGCAAAGGCGGCCTCGGTCGCGGCCGGGTTCCGGAAATAACCCTTCATCACCACGTTGCCGCGGAACATCACCTCGCCCAGGGTCTCGCCGTCGGCCGGCACCGGCTGCATCGTGTCGGGGTCGAGCACGTCGAGCCCTTCCAGCACGCCGTAGCGCACCCCCTGGCGGGCCTTCAGGGCGGCGCGCTCGGGGCCGGGCAGGGCGTCCCATTCAGGGTTCCACTCGTTGATCACGGCCGGGCCGTAGACCTCGGTCAGGCCGTAGACATGGGTGACCTCGAAGCCCGCATCCGCCATCGCCGCCAGCACCGGCTCGGGCGGGGGCGCGGCGGCGGTCCAGAACCGGACGCGGTGGCCGAAGGCGGCGCGCTCGTCCGCGGCGGCGTTCAGCACGATCTGCATCACGATCGGCGCGCCGCACATCAGGGTCACGCCGTGCTCGGCGATGGCGCGGTAGATCGGCCCGGCGCGGACCTGGCGCAGGCAGACATGGGTGCCGCCCACCACCGAGACCGACCACGGAAAGCACCAGCCGTTGCAGTGGAACATCGGCAGGGTCCAGAGGTAGACCAGCGGCTCGGACAGCGCGGCATGGACGATGTTGCCCATCGCCAGCAGCGCCGCGCCACGGTGGTGGTAGACCACGCCCTTGGGGTCGCCGGTGGTGCCCGAGGTGTAGTTGAGCGCGATCGCGTCCCACTCGTCGCCCGGCATCGCCCAGGCGAAATCGGGGTCGCCATCGGCCAGGAAGCGCTCGTAATCGATGCCCATATGGGTGGTGGCGATGCCGGCGGTGGGGTCGACATACTCGACCACCAGGGGCTTGGGCATCACCATGTGACCCAGCGCGTCGGCCAGCGCCGGCGCCAGCTCGGCATCGACCAGCACGATCCGGGCGTGGCAGTGGTCGAGGATGAAGCCGATCCCGGCGGCGTCGAGCCGGGTGTTGATGGCGTTCAGCACCGCGCCCGCCATCGGCACGCCGTAATGCGCCTCGAGCATCGGCGGCGTGTTCATCAGCAGCGCCGAGACCACCTCGCCCGGCCTGACCCCGGCGCCGCGCAAGGCCGAGGCGAGCCGCCGGGCGCGGGCGTAGAAGGTCGCGTAATCGGTGCGCTGGTCGCCATGGATGACCGCCGTGCGCGCGGGGAACACGGCCGCCGCGCGGGCAAGCTGGCTCAGCGGCGTCAGCGGCTGGTGGTTCGCGGCGCACTGCCCGAGCCCGTGGTCGAACGGGCGGCTGTCGGGGTCGGCTGGATCGTTCACGGCGCGGGGTCTCCGGGTGGGGGCGGCATCGCCTTCCAGCGTTGCCGGGCGCGACAGGCTTTGTCAAACCGCAGGCCCGCCCGGGTCAGTTTTCGGTCGACAAGCCGGGCCGGGCGGGCAACTCTCCGCCCCGGGCGGAACCGCGCGGGGGCGTGACGACATGAGTGACGAGCTGGCGGGCCACGCGGCCATCGTGACTGGCGCGGGCGGGACGGTGGGGCGCGCCATCGCGCGCCGGCTGGCCGAGGTCGGGGCGCAGGTGATGCTGGCCGACGCCGAGGGCGACGCGCTCGACGAGAGTTGCGCCGCGGTGGGCGACCTGACCGACAGCTTCGCGCGCTTCAACCTCGCCCGGATCGACCGGCTGGGCGCGGCCAACCTGATCGCGGCGACGCTCGACGCCTTCGGGCGCATCGACATCCTGGTGAACGAGCCGCGCGCGACCCGACCGGGCGCCTTCGACAGTCTGAAGCCCGAGGATTTCGCGGCCGTGCTCGACACCAATGTGACGGCCACCTTCCTGCTGAGCCAGGCGGTCGCCCGGCGGATGATCGCGCAGGCCCAGGCCGAGGAGGATTTCGCGGGCGCGATCGTCAACGTCTCGTCGGTCGCCGCCCAGCGCACGGTGCCCGAGCTGATCGCCTATTCGGTCTCGTGCGCCGCGCTCGACCAGCTCACCCGCTCGATGGCGGCCGACCTTGCGCGGCACCGGATCCGGGTGAACGGCGTGGCGCTGGGCGCGGTGATGTCCGGGCGGCTGCGCGAGGCGTTCCGCGAGCGCGGCGATCTGCGCGCCGAGATGGTGCGGGTGACGCCGCTCGGCCGCATCGGCGATGCGGAGGAGGCGGCCGAGGCGGCACTTTTCCTCGCCTCGCCGCGGGCGAGCTTTGTCACCGGGCAGATCCTGGCAGTGGATGGCGGGCGCACCGTGCTGGACCCGCTGGCCTCGCCGATCCGGTAGCGGCCGGGCCGCCGGGCAGGTTCGCAGTCTCCCGCGCCCCGCCGC
>JAVVFE010000424.1:0-2654 GCA_032251175.1 Thermohalobaculum sp. | reverse complement strand
GTTGTGGCGCTGGAACGCCAGCCGCCGCCCGGCGGTCGCCAGCGTGACGGCGTCCCCCGCGCGGTGGATGTGCAGGCTGTGCATGCCCGCACCCGACATCACCTGCCACAGCGTGCCGCCTTGCGGCACCAGGCGGAAGGCGACCGGCCCGGATGGGGTGTCGGCGATCAACCCGTCGCCGTCGGGGGTCAGCACCACGGTCGCGCGGCCCTCGCCCGCTTGCATCATCACATGCGTGCGCCCCGGCCCCCAGGCGCGCCAGCCTGCCATGGCGGTTGGCGTCATCATTCCCGCGATGGAAGCGGCCGCGATGCCGAGGTCGAGCGCGGTGGCCACCGGCTGCGCGGTCAGCGCCGCGATGTGGCGCGCGATCAGCCCGGTATCGACCTGGCCCGCGCGCATGTCCGCATCGGTCGCGAGCGCCCCCAGGAAGGCGATGTTGGTCACGCAGCCGCGCGCCTCGGTCGCGGCCAGCGCCTCCGCCAGCCGGGCGAAGGCGGCGCTCCGATCGGGGCCGGCCGCGATCACCTTGGCGATCATCGGATCGTAATGCGGCGTGACGGCATCGCCCTCGGCCACGCCGGTATCGACGCGGGCATCGCGGGGGAAGGTCAGGGTCGAAAGCCGCCCGGTCTGGGGCATGAAATCGCGCGCAGGGTCTTCGGCATAGATCCGCGCCTCGACGGCATCGCCGATCAGCGGAATCTGCTCCTGCATCAGCGGCAGGGGCTCGCCCGCGGCGACGCGAAGCTGCCATTCCACCAGGTCGAGCCCGGTCACCGCCTCGGTCACCGGATGCTCGACCTGCAACCGGGTGTTCATCTCCATGAACCAGAACCCGCCCGGGTGCAGCGGGCCCGAGCCGTCGACGATGAACTCGACCGTGCCGGCGCCGACATAGCCGACCGCTTCGGCGGCGCGGACCGCCGCCCCCGTCATCGCCGCGCGGACCTCCGCCGTCATCCCCGGGGCGGGGGCTTCCTCGATCACCTTCTGGTGGCGCCGCTGCGCCGAGCAGTCGCGCTCGAACAGGTGGACGGTGTTGCCATGGCTGTCGGCAAACACCTGCACCTCGATGTGGCGGGGATTGAGGATGTATTTCTCGATCAGCACCGCGTCGTTGCCAAAGCTCGACGCCGCCTCGGATGTCGCACGCGCCAGCGCCTCGGCGAACTGCGCGGGCGCGTCGACCCGGCGCATCCCCTTGCCGCCGCCGCCCGCCGCCGCCTTGATCAGCACCGGATAGCCGATCTCGGCCGCGCGGTGCGCGAGGAACCCGGGGTCCTGGTCGGCGCCGTGATAGCCGGGCGTGACCGGCACGCCCGCCGCCTCCATCAGCCGCTTCGAGGCGTCCTTCAGCCCCATCGCGCGGATCGCCGCCGCCGGCGGGCCGATGAAGGCCAGCCCCGCGGCCGCCACGGCCTCGGCGAAGTCCGGGTTCTCCGACAGGAAGCCATAGCCGGGGTGGATCGCCTGCGCGCCCGTGGCGCGGGCGGCGTCGAGAATGCGCTCGGCCCGCAGGTAGCTTTCGCCAACCGGGGCTGGGCCGATCCGCACCGCCTCGTCGCAGGCCAGCACATGCTGCGCGCGCGCGTCGGCGTCGGAATGGACCGCCACGGTCGCGATGCCCAGCCGCCGGGCGGTGCGGGCGATCCGCACCGCGATCTCGCCGCGATTGGCGATGAGGATTTTGCTGAACATGTCAGTCCCTGAGCCCATCGAGCGCCGCCTGGTGCAGCGCCGCACTCTCGTCCGAGAAACAGCAGAAGATCACCTTCCGGATGCGCGACTCCGAGGCCAGCACCCCCGCCACCGTGCTGACCGCGATGCGCGCCGCCTGATCGGCCGGAAAGCCGTAGATGCCGGTCGAGATCGCCGGGAAGGCCACCGTCCGGCACCCCTTCTGCGCCGCCAGTTGCAGCGAGCGGGCATAGGCCAGCGCCAGCAGCGCCGCCTCGCCCGCCCCGCCGCCCCGCCAGACCGGCCCCACCGCGTGGATGATCCGCGTCGGCGCGAGCGCATGGCCTTCGGTGATCACCGCCTCGCCGGTCGGGCAATGGCCGATGGCGGCGCACTCGATGGCGAGGTCGGGCCCGGCCGCACGGTGGATGGCGCCACAAACCCCGCCGCCGGGGGTCAGGCCCTCGTTGGCAGCATTGACGATGGCGTCCGCCATCACCTCGGTGATGTCGCCGACATGAACGGTCATGCGGGTCATCGCCGGCCTCACATCCGGAACACGCCGAAGCGCGTCTCCGGGATCGGCGCGTTCAGCGCGGCCGACAACGACAGCGCCAGCGCCTCGCGGGTGCGCGCCGGGTCGAGGATGCCGTCGTCCCACAGCCGCGCCGAGGCATAGAGCGGGTGGCCCTGTTCCTCGAACTGCTCGACGATCGGGCGCTTGAACCCGGCTTCGTCCTCGGCGCTCCACGCCCCGCCCCTGCGCTCGATCCCCTCGCGCCTCAGCGTCGCCAGCACCCCGGCCGCCTGGAACCCGCCCATCACCGAGATGCGGGAATTCGGCCAGGTCCACAGGAACCGCGGGCTGTAGGCCCGCCCGCACATCCCGTAATTGCCCGCGCCAAAGCTGCCGCCGATGATCAGCGTGAGCTTCGGCACCTCGGCGCAGGCCACCGCCGTCACCAGCTTGGCGC
>JAVVFE010000423.1:0-2668 GCA_032251175.1 Thermohalobaculum sp. | reverse complement strand
CATGAAGCTCCACCGCCCGACCGCGAACGGGTGGCAGTTGTTGCGGCTGGTGGCAGCGCCGGTCGAGGCCCGGACATGGGCGAGGAACAGCCGCGAGCGCACCTGCTGGGCGAGGCTTTTCAGGTTCGGGTCGGACCAGGCGGGGAGGACGTCACGGAAGAGGCCGGGCTCTTCCCGCTCGCCATACCAGGCGACGCCGAAGCCGTCGCCATTGGTGCCCGACTTGCACTCGCGCGCGGCCAGCGACTGCACCGTCAGCGAGCGCCCCGGCGCGCTGACGATTTCCTCAAGGAAGATCGGCTCGCCGATATAGGCGGCCCAGCGGCACATGATGGCCTGCTCCTTCTGCCTCAAAGCGGCGCGGCCTCTTGCGGGCTGCGTCCGCGGTGGCGCCCCTCAGTGGGGCGCGACGCCGCGATTGTGCGTGCGGGCGTAGAGTTTCGCAACGATCCGGCTGGCGGTGCGCTCGAACATGAAGGGCAGGAGCGCGTGGATCAGCGCGGCACCCGCGGCCGCGAACAGCAGCGCCGCGAAGCGCGCGGCGAAGGCGAGGTGCTCAAAATAGCTCTCGTCGACCGAACGGGGGTGGCTGACGAACAGGTCGCGGGCGGCGGTGATCATGGCGCGGGTCTCCCTGCTGGATGCGTGATTGGAAAGGTATGCCGCAAGTCCCGAAGGAAGTGTTCCCAATTTGCGAGGCGTTGGGCTATCTTCATGGGAGATTATCCCATGAATGAGCCAAACGATGGAACTTGACGGCATCGACCGCCGCATCCTGCGGGAGCTTCAGCGCGATGCATCGCTGGTCGTGGAGGAATTGGGCACGCGCGTCGGCCTGTCGCGCAACGCCTGCTGGCGCCGCGTCAGGCGGCTCGAGCAGGAGGGCGTGATCCGGGCGCGCGTGGCGCTGGTCGACCCCGAGGCGCTGGGGCTGGGGCTGACGGTGTTCATCGCGGTGCGCACCGACCGCCACGATCCCGACTGGCTCGGCGCCTTCACCCGGGCGGTGCGCGACATGCCCGAGATCCAGGGGGTCTACCGCACCTCGGGCGATCTGGATTACCTGCTGAAGGCCCGCGTCGCGGATGTGCGGGCGTATGACCAGCTTTATCAGCGGCTGATCCGGCGGATCGCGCTGTCGGACATCTCGGCGAGCTTCGTGATGGAGGAGATCAAGGAGACGACCGAACTGCCGGTGGGGTGAGGTGGGCGGCGGGATCGGCACCGCCCCCATGCGGACGGCGGTCTGAGCGAGCCCCCGGCCCGGAGGCCGGGGGCAGCGGCCGGTGCGTTCCGCCCGCTCAGTGCACGGTGGCGTGCTCGCTCTCGGCCCGGGCCCGCTCGCCCAGGACAAGGCCATCGGGCCCGGCCGAGACCTTGAGCGTCTCGCCGTCCTTCAGCACGCCGCCCAGGATCAGTTCGGCCAGCGGGTCCTGCAACGCCTTCTGGATCACCCGCTTCAGGGGGCGCGCGCCATAGATCGGGTCGTAGCCCTTGTCGCCCAGCCACGCCATCGCCGCCGCGTCGAGATCGAGCGTGATCTTGCGCGGCTCGAGCCGCCGGGCGAGTTCGGCCACCTGGATCTCGACGATCCCCGCCATGTGCGCCCGCGACAGCCGGTCGAACAGCACGATCTCGTCGAGCCGGTTGAGGAACTCGGGCCGGAAATGCGCCCGCACCTCGGCCATCACCTGCGGCTCGGCGTCCTTGGCGTGCGCGCCATCCGGCAGGGCGGTCAGATACTGCGCGCCGAGGTTCGAGGTCAGGATGATCAGCGTGTTGCGGAAATCGACCGTGCGCCCCTGCCCGTCGGTCAGCCGCCCCTCGTCCAGCACCTGCAACAGCACGTTGAAGACATCGGGGTGGGCCTTCTCGATCTCGTCGAACAGCACGACCTGATAGGGCCGCCGGCGGACCGCCTCGGTCAGCTTGCCGCCCTCCTCGTAGCCGACATAGCCCGGGGGGGCGCCGATCAGGCGGGCGACCGAGTGCTTCTCCATGAACTCGGACATGTCGATCCGGGCCATCGCCTGATCGTCGTCGAACAGGAAGCCGGCCAGCGCCTTGGTCAGTTCGGTCTTGCCCACGCCGGTGGGCCCGAGGAACAGGAACGAGCCGATCGGCCGGTGCGGGTCGCTGAGCCCCGCCCGCGCCCGGCGCACGGCGTTCGACACCGCGGTGACCGCCTGTTCCTGCCCGATGACGCGGGCGCCGATGGCATCCTCCATCGCCAGCAGCTTCTCGCGCTCGCCCTCCAGCATCTTGTCCACCGGGATGCCGGTCCAGCGGCTGACGACGCCGGCGATGTGCTCGGGCGTCACCGCCTCCTCGACCAGCAGGTCGGCCTGCTCGGCGCCCTCGGCCTCGGCCAGCTTGCGCTCCAGATCCGGGATCACGCCATAGGCCAGCTCGCCGGCGCGGCCCAGATCGCCCTGGCGCTTGGCGATCTCGAGCTGGCTGCGCGCCTCGTCGAGCTTTTCCTTCAGGTCCCGCGCGGTGCCGAGCTTGGAGCGTTCCGCCTCCCAGCGCGCGGTCAGCTCGGCCGACTGCTCGGTGAGGTTGGCAAGCTCGCGGGTCAGCTTTTCCAGCCGGTCCTTCGAGGCCGCGTCGGTCTCCTTCTTCAGCGCCTCGGCCTCGATCTGCTTCTGCATGATCTCGCGGTCGAGCG
>JAVVFE010000422.1:0-2686 GCA_032251175.1 Thermohalobaculum sp. | reverse complement strand
GCGAAATCGCGGTAGAACCGCTCGGGTCGCCCCGACGGCTTGCCGCGCAGGCGGCGCTGCAGGTCGCCCAGCAGCATCCCGGCGAGTTTTGCCGCCGCTGCCGCCCGGGCATATCCCGCCCCGTGGTTCTTGGCGAAATACCGCAGCCACGAGGCGAACCAGTAGGCGGGCATCCGGCCGCGTTCGGGCCGCCCGTTCACGATGCCGGTGGACTTGCCCGAGAGATGCCGCACCCGGGCCGCGGGGGCGTGCCAGGTCTCCCAGCCGCGGCGGGCGAGGGCGCGCATGAAGTCGATCTCCTCGAAATACAGGAAATAGCCCTCGTCCATGCCGCCCAGCGCGGCCAGCGCCTCGGACCGGATCAGCATCGCGGCGCCCGAGACCCAGTCGACCCGCGCGGGCGTGTCGGTGTCGGGCGCGAGCACCGGCCAGCGCCGCGCCAGCCAGCTCAGCCCGGTCTCGCGGGCGAATTCGCCCATCAGGCTGGGGAAGTGGAAGGCGGCAACCCAGCTTGTGCCGTCCGCGTGTTCCAGCCGCGCCCCCACCACCCCCGCGTGCGGCCGGGTGCGCAGGACCGCGGCCATCTCGCGGATCGCGCCTGGGCGCACCTCGGCGTCGGGGTTCAGCAGCAGGACCGCGTCGGGCGCGAAGCCGTCGGCCGCCAGCGCATGGAAGGCGAGGTTGTTACCGGCCGCAAAGCCGCCATTGCGCGGACTGCGCACCAGCCGCACCCCATCCGCCCCGGGCAGCGTGGCAAGATGGGCCGCGAGCCGGTCGGCGTCGTCGCCCGGCGAGGCATTGTCAACGATCACCACCCGGTGCGCGGCAAAGCCCGCCAGTTCGGCCAGCAACGCCGGCAGGCCCGTCATCACCAGATCGGCGCTGCAATAGTTCACGGTCGCGACGGCGATGCGGAGGTCGGCGGGTGGTGCTCTCGGCGCCCGATCGGGAAGCCCGGTGTCCGTCATCTTGCGCCTCGTATCTCGTCCGGGTCGGCTTCCGCGAGAAGCTTCTGCCGGGATGCTGCAAATGATGAAACCGAGCCGGAACCCCGCATGACTTCAAGTCCTGCAAGCAGTCCGATCATGCAGCCTTTTCAGGTGCCAGCAAGCACTGTGAGCATGGAAAAGACCGCGACGATCAGGATCGTCTGCGCCGTCTCGGAGCGGGGGGAGAGCGGCACATGGCGCGCGGCCAGCCGCACGAGAACCGGAACGGACCAGATCGCATTGATCGCGACCAGGAACACGGCCCACCGGTCGCCCAAGCAGAGCGCCGCGGCGGGGACCAGGGTCAGCAGCGAGACGCAGGCGATGAACGAGACTAGAGTCACCGCGCGGCTCTCGCCGCCAGCGAGCAGCAGAACGGAAAGGGGGCGAAGCCGCATCAGCGCGATCGACACCGCGAGCAGGCTGACGAAGGCGCCCGCGCCGGCATAGGCCGCGGGGTAGAGGGTGGCGATCAGGGCCGGGCCGCCGAGCAGGAGAGCGAGGCCGCTGCCGATGAACAGCACGTCTTGGGCGCGCCGCAGGCGTCGCAGCACGCGGGCAAGGTCGTGCGGGCGCTCGCGCCGCACCTCGCTGAGCGCGGGCAGCGTCACCGGCCCGGTGATCTGCCCGGCCGCCGCCGCCGCCGCGCCGATCCAGACCATGGCGATGGCGTAGAGGCCGAACGTCTCGGCGCTGAACAGCGCCCCGAAGATCAGCCGGTCGCCGTTTCCGGCGATGAAGCCGAACAGCGACGAGGCCATCAGCCATTTGCCGAAATGCCAGATCTCGGCCACATGCCGGCGGTCCCAGCACAGCGCCATGCGCGGCCCGGGGATGATCAGGTGCCCCAGCGCGGTCTGCACCACGGCGCCCACCGCGCCGCCGATCGCAAGCGCCCAGACCGATGGCCAGACCAGCGCGATCGCGATCATCGCCACGATCGTGACCGCCTGCGCCGCGAGTTCGGTCGCGATCACCGCCGGCAGCGCCATCCGCCGCTCGGCCAGCGCGGTGTTGGCAGTCTGCAGCCCGGCCGCGACCATGACGATGCCGGAGAAGGCCAGCAGTGCCGGCAGTTCCGGCCGGCCATAGACGCTGTCGCCGAAATCGAACGTCCGGGCCGCAAGATGAAGAGCCAGCGCAACGCCCAGCAGCCCGCAAAGGATCACGCCGCGCTGCACGATCTGCACCGTCCAGGCGGTGCGCAGATAGCGCGGATCCTCGCCATGCGTGCTGCGGGTGATGGCGGGGCGGATGCCCAGGTCGGTCAGCATGGCGAGGCCGGTATGCACCGTGAAGACCACCGCCATCAGGCCGAAATCCTCGGGCACCAGCAGCCGGGTCATGATCAGGCTCGAGGCGAGCCGCAGGCACTGGCCAACCCCGAACCCCGCGCTGCGCCACAGGCTGGCCGACATCGCCCGCGCGGTGAGCGAGCCGCGGTCCCGGAGCGCGCGCCTGAACTCACCGATTGACCGCATCATGTCGACACTGCGAGATTGCCTCGGAATTTCCGGTCGCCCGGCGGCGAGGGACGGGCAGTCTTTCCCGCATCGGGCGGCGCATGTAAAGCGTCCGGGTGCCAGATGCCGTTGCCATTGCCGTATTCGCCCGGGGCCGCTGCGGCGCAGCGCGGCCTGCGCGCGACCTGCCGGGGCAGGGCGTTGCGCCGCAGCCGGATGGCGCGCGGATGAGCG
>JAVVFE010000421.1:0-2686 GCA_032251175.1 Thermohalobaculum sp. | reverse complement strand
GCCGTCGACCAGCGCCGAGGGTGTCTCGCGCGGCACGATGGTCGTGCGTGCGCGGCGGAATTCAACGGCGGCCCAGACCGCGAGCAGAACGCCGCCGGCGATCAGGAACCGCCCGGTCCAGACCATCCCGTCGCCCAGCGGCGACCAGATCGCGCCCACCCCCCAGCCGATCGCCATGAAAGCCGCGAGCCAGACCGGCGGCCAGTCGATCTGGCGCGGCACCCTCACGCCCCGGCCCCGACCGGCACATTGTCGATCAGCCGCGCCCGGCCCAGCCGTGCGGCGGCGAAGACCCGCGCCGGGCAAGATGGATCGAAGTGGGCGATCTCGGCCAGGCTCGCCGCATCGCGGGTCTCGACGTAATCGACCGAGGCAAAGCCCGCCGCAATGATCGCCGCGCGCGCCTGCGCCATCTCGGCGGCAATGCCGGCGCCCTGCGCGATCCGCCCCGCTGCCGCAGCGATGATGCGGTTGAGGCTGCCCGCCACCGCGCGCTCTGCCGGCGTGAGATAGCGGTTGCGCGACGACATCGCCAGCCCATCCGCCTCGCGCAGGATCGGCGCGCCCAGGATCAGGGTCGGGATATCGAGATCGGCCGCCAGCCTGCGGATCACCGCAAGCTGCTGCCAGTCCTTCTCGCCGAAGATCGCAACATCGGCCTGCGCCTGGTTGAGCAGCTTGGTCACCACCTGCGCCACGCCGTCGAAATGCCCCGGCCGCACCGCGCCGCACAGCACGCCGGTCAGCCCGTCCACGATCACCCGGGTCGCGAAGCCCGTCGGATACATCTCGGCCACGGGCGGCACGAACAGCAGATCGCAGCCGGCCTCGCGCAGCATCGCCGCATCGCGCGCCTCGTCGCGCGGATAGGCCGCGAGGTCCTCGGTCGCGCCGAACTGGGTGGGATTGACGAAGATCGTGGCGACCACCCGCCGGGCGTTCGCCTGACCCAGCCGCACGAGGCTGAGATGCCCATCATGCAGCGCGCCCATGGTGGGGGTCAGCGCCACCCGCTCGCCCTCTGCCCGCCAGCGGCGGACATGGGCGCGCAGCGCCTCGACGGTGTGGACGATCTCCATCCCTTCCTCCGGCTGTCGTGCCGCAGATGGCTACCCGCTTTTCGGGGTGCGCGGAAGGGGGGCGATCACAGCCAGCCCTGCGCCTCGCGCCGGACGATCGCCTCGATCATGTCGATATGCGCCTCGTCGTCGTTGAGGCAGGGGATGTAGTGGAACTCCTCGCCGCCCGCCTCCTCGAAGCTCTCGCGGATCTCCTCATTGATTTCCTCGAGCGTCTCGACGCAATCGGACGAGAAGCCGGGCGCCATGATGGCGATCGACTTGTGCCCCTCGCGCGCGAGCCTGGCGACGTATTCGACGGTGTAGGGGGTCAGCCATTCCTCGGGCCCGAAGCGTGACTGGAAGGTGGTGTGGATCGCACCCTTCTGCCAGCCCAGCCGCGCGCCCAGCAGGCGCGAGGTCTTGTGGCAGAAGCAGTGATAGGGGTCGCCCTTCATGAAATAGCTGCGCGGCAGGCCGTGGTAGGACGTCACGAGGGCGGTGGGCCGCGCATCGAGCCCGGCATAGACCCGCTCGACCGAGCGCGCGAGCGCCTCGATATAGGCCGGGTCGTCGTGGTAGGATGGCACCGTGCGCAAGGCCGGCTGCCAGCGCAGTTTCATCAGCGTCCGGAACGCCTGGTCGTTCGCCGTGCCGGTCGTCGCGGCCGAGTAATGCGGGTAGAGCGGGAAGAACAGGATCCGCTCGCAGCCCTGCGCCGCCATCCGCTTGATGACGCTGTCGGTCGAGGGGTTGCCATAGCGCATGCAGAAATCGACCACGACGGTATCGCCGAACGCCCCCTCCATCCGGCGGCGCAGCTTATCGGCCTGCCGGCGGGTGACGGTCAGCAACGGGCTTTCGTCAAGCTCGCGGTTCCAGATGCCGCGATAGGCCTCGCCCGACGAGAACGGGCGCTTGGTCAGCACGATGCCTTGCAGGATCGGCTGCCAGATCAGCGGCGACCACTCGATGACGCGGCGGTCGGACAGGAACTCGTTGAGATAGCGGCGCATCGACCAGTAATCGGTGCCGTCGGGCGTGCCCAGATTGGCCAGCAGGATGCCGACGCGCGCGGGTGGGACCGGCGGGTGGTCGAGCCCCGCATGCGCCAGCCGACCGGTTCCGGCCATTACCTGGGTCGCTGTCATCGCGTCGAGCATGGGCTTCTCCGTCAGACGTCATCGCGGCAAGCGGGTCGATCGCCGCGGGGCAGGCGTCGCACAACCATTTGCGCTGCAACATAAACCACCGCGGGCACAGATCAAACCCGGCGGCTGCGGCGAATTGGGCCGCATCAGCGCCCGCCGCCGGCCTTCTCGCCCGCAGCGCGCTCGACGGTCCCGAGCGCGTCGGCAAGCCGGGCTGCGGCCGAGCCCGGGCGCTTTGCCACCGGCTGGTCCGGCCCCGGCGCCCAGCCGGTGAGGAAGACGATCTCGAAGCTCGCTTGCACCCGGCCGCCGGGGGCCGCGTAATGCTGGGCGTAGATCGCGCAGGCCCGCGCCAGCACGTCGCGCCGCAGCGGGCGGCGCGCGGCGAGGATGCCGCTCTCGCCCATCGCCCGCAGCTCGCGCATCAGGTGCAGCGGCGTCTCGTAGGTCACCGTCAGCCGCTCGGCATCGGCAACC
>JAVVFE010000420.1:0-2687 GCA_032251175.1 Thermohalobaculum sp. | reverse complement strand
GCTGAACGCGCGTTTCCAGCGCGAGGCCGAGGCCCGCGCCGACGAGGTGGCGCTGGACCTGCTGGGAGCGGCCGGGCTGCCCAGCGCGCCGTTCGCCGGGTTCTTCGAGCGGCTCAAGGACCAGCATGGCGACATCCCGGCGGCGTTGCAGTATTTCGCCTCGCACCCCGACCTGGCCGGGCGCGCGGCGCGGGCGGCGGCCGGCGACCGGATCGGCGCGGGCGCCTACGCCCCGGCGCTGAGCGACCGCGACTGGATCGCCCTCCAGGGCATCTGCGCCGAGCGCAGCGACTGAGGCGCGGGGTCCGAGGTTCCGTGCTCGGCGCTGGGCAACGCGACGGGTCTTACCAGCGTGCATTGATCGCAACCGATCGTTGGGGCGTCCGCTGCGCCCTGCCCCCGAGCCGGGGCCTCGCACCGCGCCGCTGACCATGCGAGGCGCGCCTTGGGTCAAGCCAGGGGCGCGCGCGCGCAGCACAGTCAGGACGGCATGAGTCGGCGCAAGGAAAACTGGTATGAGACGCAGGGCCCGAACTCCCGGGCTCGACCGGGGCGCCGCGACGGGTCAGGCGCCACATGGACCCTCGGGACGCCCCGGCTCGCGGGCCGGGGCGCGGCGGCGGCACGGGTTTTCAGCGGCGGGTTCGGGCGCCGCGCGCCGGGATCGGGAGCGGCGGCGCGGGTCGCCCGCCTCAGCGCGGCCGGAATTCGGCCCGGGCCGACAGCGGGCCGGGGCAATCGACCCGCCCCTCGGCCAGCAAGCCCAGCAGCGTCGCCAGCACGTTGCGCGCGGCCGCCTGCAAAAGCCAGGGGTCGAGGTCGCGGTAGACCGCGGCCGCCAGGCTTTCGGCGGTGCCGCCCCCGGCCGCCGCCAGCGCCGCAAGGATCGCCGTCTCGCGCGTCTCGCGGTGGCGGATCAGATGCGCGATCAGCGCCCCGGGCGCGGTCACCGCATGGCCGTGGCCGGGCAGGTAGAGCCGGTCCGGGCGCGCGGCGAGGCGCCTCAGCGTCGCCACCTGCGCGGCCATGTCGCCCTCGGGCGGCGAGACCAGCGTGGTCGCCCAGCCCATCGCGGCATCGCCGGTGAACAGCACGCCCGTGCCCTCGAGCGCGAAGGCCAGATGGTTCGACAGATGCCCCGGGGTGTGCAGCGCGGTCAGCCGCCAGCCGGGGCCGGCGACGCTTTCGCCATCGCCGAGGCAGCGGTCGGGCGCGAAGGCGCGGTCGGCCCCCTCGCCGCCGCCGAGGTCGAGGCCGCCCGCCTGCGCCTGGCGCATCAGCGCGCGCATTGCGGCACTCATGCCCGCGCCGTGCGGCCCGAAGCCCAGCACCGCCGCCCCGGTGCGCGCGGCCAGCAGGCGGGCGCCTGGGCTGTGGTCGAGATGACTGTGCGTGACCAGGATGGCCGCCACCGTCTCGCCCGGCGCGAGGGCTGCGAGGATCGCGTCGAGATGGGCGGGGTCGTCGGGCCCGGGGTCGATCACCGCGACCTCGCCCCGCCCGACGATGTAGCTGCGCGTGCCGGTGAAGGTCATCGGCGAGGGGTTGGCGCAGGTCACCCGGCGCACGCCGGGGGCGACGGGCTCGGCCTGGCCGTGAACCACTTCGGTGCGCATGTCGAAAGGATCGCTCATTGCCCGTCCCTTGCCCCCGCCCCGTGCGCCCTGCGCGCCCCTTGCGCGCACGCCGTGCACCCTGTGCGCACCCCGTGCTCGCGCGCGCGCGCGCCCCAGAGCATTTTCCTGCCCGACCGACCCGGACGGGAAGCTCCAATTCCTTGTTTCGCGGCGCTTTCGCGCCGAAAAGTGGTATCCACCAGTCGTCAAACCGCTCTAGCCTCGGGCAGCATGAAACGCATCAGGGCCGCACTCAAGAAGTTCACGCCGCGCAGCCTGTTCGGGCGCGCGCTGATGATCCTGGTGTTGCCGATCCTGCTGTTGCAGGTGGTCGTGGCGACGCTGTTCATCCAGCGCCACTACGACGGCGTCACCGGCCAGATGGCGACCGCCGTGGCGCGCGAGATCGATTTCGTCATCGCCCAGCTCGAGGCCATGCCCGACCCGCGCGCGGCCGAGGCGATGCTGGCGCGCATCGAGATCCCGTTCGGCTTCGATTTCCACCTGCTGCCGGAAGGGCGGGTCGAGCCCGAGGCGATGCGCGCGCTGTATGACGTCACCGGCGGCGTGATCGCCGAGACCCTGAAGGCCGAGGTCAGCCGGCCGATGTCGCTCGACCTGGTGACCTATCCCAAGCATGTCGATGCCCGCATCCTGACCGGCAAGGGCGTGTTGCAGGTGCTGATCCCGCGGCGGCGGATGAACGCCTCGAACCCGCATCTGCTGCTGGTGTGGATGACCACGACCTCGATCGCGCTGACGGCGGTGGCGGTGCTGTTCCTGCGCAACCAGATCCGCCCGATCCACGAGCTGTCGACCATGGCCACGGCGTTCGGGCGGGGGCGCAGCGTGGCGTTCCGGCCCTCGGGCGCCGAGGAGGTGCGCCGCGCCGGCATCGCCTTTCTCGACATGCGCACCCGCATCGAGCGCCAGATCCAGCAGCGCACCCGCATGCTGTCGGGCGTCAGCCACGACCTGCGCACGCCGCTCACGCGCATGAAGCTGGCACTGGCCGTGGCCGAGCCGATCCCCGAGATCGCCGAGCTGGGGCGCGACGTGGCCGAGATGGAG
>JAVVFE010000419.1:0-2699 GCA_032251175.1 Thermohalobaculum sp. | reverse complement strand
CGCGGATCCCTTGCTCGAGCCCCCAGAGCTTGCCCGACCAGCCGGGCGGCAGGCTCTCGCCCGCAATCACCGCAACCGGACGCGCCGCCCCTTCGGCCACGCGCCGGGCGATAGCGCCGGTGCCGTCGGTCGAGCCGTCATCGACCAGCGTGATCGTGAGCCGCCCCGGATAGGCGCTGGCGGCATGGGCCGACAGCACCGCGCCGATGGTCTCGGCCTCGTCGCGCGCGGGGATGACGGCGGCGACCTCGGGCCAGTCGGCCGGTGCAGGTGCGTCCGGCAGCCGCTGGTCGGCGCACCAGAACGCTCCGCGCCCCAGCAGGAGCCCGAGCCAGATGACAACCGCAATGGCACCGAGCGCAAGCAGCATGGCGCCAAGGGTTACGCCCGCCCCCACCCGCCCGCAAGCCTTCGCATCTGCGGGAGCGCGCCGATTGCCAGCCGCGCGCCCCGCCCTTATGTTCCGCCGACCGGTGCGCGCCGCGCGGTCGGGACGGACGCGCGGGCGCCGTGGCGGGGATGGCAGCGACTGGTGCGCGCCGCACGCGGGCAGGACGGACGAGGGCGATGGATCGGCGGACGGGCACGGCAGCGGTCGAGGCGCCCTCGGGCAAGGGGGCGGGGGACGAGAATTTCCCGGTCGGCTCGCGCCTGATCGCGCCGCATCTACGCCCGCATGTGATGCGCTACTATGCCTTCGCGCGCGGCACCGACGACATCGCCGACAACCACGACCTGAGCCCGGCCGACAAGATCGCCCGGCTCGACGCCTGCGAGGCGGGGCTGGCACCCGACGCCACCGGCCCCGAGATCGCCACCCGCCTGCGCGACAGCCTGGCCGCGACCGGCGTGAGCGACCGCGTGGCGCGCGACCTGCTGGTGGCGTTCCGGCAGGACGCGCTGAAGGCGCGCTATGCCGACTGGACCGAACTGCTGGAGTATTGCCGCTATTCCGCCCACCCGGTCGGGCGCTACCTGCTGGCGCTGCATGGCGAGGACGCGCGCACGGGCGCGCCGGGCGATGCGCTGTGCGCGGCGTTGCAGGTGCTCAACCACTTGCAGGACCTGGGCTGCGACCGGCGCGACCTCGACCGGGTGTATCTGCCGCAGGACTGGATGGCCGCGGCCGGGATCGACGAGCGCGCGCTCGACGCGCCCGCGGCCTCGGCGGGGCTGCGCCGGGTGATCGACCGCTGCCTCGACGGCTGCGACGCCCTGCTCGACCGGGCTGCGCCGCTCGCGGGCATGATCCGCTCGCGCCGGCTGGCGGCCGAGGTCGCGGTGATCCAGCGCCTTGCGCGCTGCCTTGCCGCGCGGCTGCGGCGCGAGGACCCGCTGGCCGGGCGGGTGAAGCATTCCCGCGTCGATCTGGCGCGCGGCCTGGTCGCGGGGCTGTGGCAGGCCGCGAGCCACCGGGCGCCGCGATGACGGCGGCGATGGCGGATGCGGCGGGGATCGAGGCGCTCGGCCCCCTGCCCTGGGACGCGCCCGACCCGGCGGCCGAGGTGGCACGCATCACGCGCGCGGCGGGCTCGTCCTTCGGGCCGGGCATGGCGATCCTGCCAAGGCCGCGGCGCGAGGGGATGTGGGCGCTCTATGCCTTCAGCCGGGTGATCGACGACATCGCCGACGAGGACTGGCAGCTTTTCGACAAGCACCGCCTGCTCGACGCCTGGCGGGGCGAGATCGCGGCGCTCTATGCCGGGCGGCCGGTGTCGGCCATCGGCCGGGCGCTGGCCGGGCCGGTCGCGCGCTACGGCTTGCCGCAGGCCGAGTTCCTGGCGCTGATCGAGGGCATGCAGATGGATGCCGACGGACCCGTCGTCGCCCCCCCCATGGCCGAGCTGCGGCTTTACACCCGCCGCGTCGCGGGCGCGGTGGGGATGCTGTCGATGCGGATCTTCGGCGCCTGGCGGGGCGAGGTCTCGGCCCGCTTCGCGCAGGCGCTGGGCGATGCGCTGCAACTGACCAACATCCTGCGGGACGTGGAGGAGGACGCGGCCCTCGGCCGGCTTTACCTGCCGCGCGAGATGCTGGCGCGCCACGGGCTGCCGCTGACGCCCGCGGGCGTGGTGGGCCACCCCGCGCTGCCGGCGCTGGGGGCCGAGCTGGGCGCGCTGGCACGGGCCGAGTTCGACACGGCGCGCGCGCTGGTCGGCGCCCATGACCGACTGCGCCTTGCGCCTGCGCTGATGATGATGGGGGTCTACGAGGCTTACCTGAACCGCATGGCGGCGCGGCGCTTCGCGCGCGAAAGCCTCAAGCTGTCCAAGCCCGCCAAGATCCGGGCGGGGCTGGCCTGCATCCTGTCGCCCGCCTGGTCGCGCCGCGATGCGTGACGGCACGGTGCATGTGGTGGGCGCGGGGCTGGCCGGGCTGTCGGCGGCGCTGCGCCTTGCCGCGGCCGGGCAGCGCGTCGCGGTCTGGGAGGCCGCGGGCCATGCCGGCGGGCGCTGCCGCTCGTTCTTCGACGCGCGGCTGGGACGGCAGATCGACAACGGCAATCATCTGGTCCTGACCGGCAACCGCAGCGTGCGGGACTACCTCGCGCTCGCCGGCGCACCGGACGCCCTGACCCCCGCGCCCGATGCGGCCTTTCCCTTCGCCGATCTGGCGACCGGCGCGCGCTACACGGTGCGCGTGAGTCGCGGGCGCATCCCGTGGTGGATCGCCCTGCCCTCGCGCCGGGTGCCGGGGAC
>JAVVFE010000418.1:0-2705 GCA_032251175.1 Thermohalobaculum sp. | reverse complement strand
CTGGGGCTCGTGGGCCTCGGCGGGCTGTTCTGGTTCCTGGGCGGCGAGGTGGCCTCGCTGGAAGGCTTCGGCGTCGGCGCCTCGAGCGTCGCTCTGTTCTCGCGCGTCGGCGGTGGCATCTTCACGAAAAGCGCGGATGTGGGCGCCGATCTGGTCGGCAAGATCGAGGCCGGCATCCCCGAGGACGACCCGCGCAACCCGGGCGTGATCGCCGACAACGTGGGCGACAACGTGGGCGATGTCGCGGGCATGGGCTCGGACATCTTCGAATCCTATTGCGGCGCGATGATCGCGACCATCGCCATCGCCGCCACCATGACCGGTGTCACCGGGCAGGCCGAACTGCTGATCCTGCCGCTGATCCTGGCGAGCGTGGGCCTCATCGCGTCGATTGCGATGATCTTCGTGGTGCGCAACCGCTCGGCTTCGGCACCGGCGGCGGCGCTCAGGACCGGCACGCTGGGCGCGCCGGTGATCTTCGTGGCGCTGGCCTACCTGGTCATCCAGGCGATGGGCCTGGGGACCGAGATCTGGCTGGCGGTGGTGTCGGGCGCCGTGGGCGGCGTGATCATCGGCCTCGTGACCGAGTACTACACGGGCGGCGCGCCGGTCATCAAGATCGCCAAGTCGGGCGAGACCGGCCCTGCGACGGTGATGATCACCGGGCTTGCGGTCGGCATGCAGTCGGTGGTGCTGCCGCTGCTGGCGATTGCCGGGATCGTCTATGTCTCGACCTCGCTGGCCGGGCTCTATGGCGTCGGCATCGCGGCGGTCGGTATGCTGTCGACGGTCGGCATCACCATGGCGATCGACGCCTATGGCCCGGTGGCCGACAACGCCGGTGGCATCGCCGAGATGGGCGGCATGGGCAAGGAGGTGCGCGAGATCACCGACTCGCTCGACGCGCTGGGCAACACCACCGCCGCGATCGGCAAGGGCTTTGCCATCGGCGCCGCGGCGCTGGCGGCGCTGGCGATCATCGCGGCCTTCGTCGAGACCGTTGCGCATCACAAGAACGGCTTCGATCTTGAGCTCTCGGACCCGCAGGTGATCGTGGGCCTGTTCATCGGCGGCACCATCCCGATGCTGATCGCCTCGCTGACCATGACGGCGGTGGGCGACGCGGCCTTCGACATGATCAACGAGATCCGCCGCCAGTTCCGCGAGATTCCGGGCCTGTTGCAGGGCACGGCCGAGCCGGACACCGCGAAATGCGTCGACATCGCGACGCAGGCGGCGCTCAAGCGCATGATCCTGCCGGGCACCATCGCCGTCGCGGCGCCGCCGGCAGTGGGCTTCCTGATCAGCCCCGAGGCGCTGGGCGGCATGCTGGCCGGCGGCCTGCTGGGCTGCGTGCTGATGGCGCTGATGATGGCCAACGCCGGCGGCGCCTGGGACAATGCCAAGAAGTATGTCGAGAAGGGCAACCTGGGCGGCAAGGGCAGCCCGACTCACGCGGCGACGGTCGTGGGCGACACTGTGGGCGACCCGTTCAAGGACACCTCGGGGCCGTCGATGAACATTCTCATCAACGTCATGGCCATCGTGAGCCTGGTGATCGCGCCGCTGCTCTGACACCGGCTCATACTCATGCGGGGGCCCGGGCCATGCTCGGGCCCCTTGCGTTTTGTGCAAAGCCCTGCGACCCGATTGTGCATTGCAGCGTAAACGCGCCGCGCCTATAACCGCGCCCGACCGGCCAGACAACCGCGGATCAGGACACAACCACATGCGAATCGACGCCATCCCCACCGGCAAGAACCCGCCCGAAGACATCAACGTCATCATCGAGGTCCCGGTCGGCGGCGAGCCGATCAAGTACGAGCTGGACAAGGAGTCCGGCACGCTGTTCGTCGACCGTTTCCTGTATACCCCGATGCGCTACCCGGGGAATTACGGCTTCGTGCCGCACACGCTGTCCGAGGACGGCGACCCGATCGACGTGCTGGTGGCCAACACCCGCCCGCTGGTGCCGGGCTGCGTCATCAGCTGCCGCCCGATCGGCGTGCTGGTGATGGAGGACGAGAAGGGCAAGGACGAGAAGATCGTCGCCGTGCCCTCGACCAAGATCACCCGGCGGTGGGAGAAGGTGCACGACTTCTCGGACCTGCCCGAGATCACGCGCGACCAGATCAACCACTTCTTCGAGCACTACAAGGACCTCGAGCCCGGCAAGTGGGTGAAGGTCGAGAGCTGGGGCGACGCCGCCCGGGCGCGCGAGATGATCGTCGAGGCGGTTGAGCGCGCCAAGGCAGCGAAGTAACCCCAAGCCTCGGCTTGCCTGCCCGACACCCCGGCCCGCGCCGGGGTGTTTTCGTTCCGGGCGCGCGCATCCGGCGGATGGGGCTGCCGGAGCGAGGGCACGCTTGCATCCGGTGCGCCCGGCTGGTCCACTGTCGGAAATCCGAGCAGGCGGAATCGATGGACGACGCGAAGATCAGCGAATTCAAGGCGATCATGACGGTGCTGCGGGCCGAACTGACCGCCGCGGAACGGGCGACCGAGGCCGACCGCGCGCCGGTCGCGCTCGACCAGCAGTCGGTCGGGCGGCTGAGCCGCATCGACGCGATGCAGGTGCAGGCGATGGCGCAGGAACAGTCGCGCCGGCGCGCGGCGCAGGTCCGGCGCATCGACGCCGCCCTCGCGCGCATCGCATCGGGCGACTATGGCTGGTGCCTGGGCTGCGGCGAGGCGATCGGCCAGGT
>JAVVFE010000417.1:0-2707 GCA_032251175.1 Thermohalobaculum sp. | reverse complement strand
CGGGCTGACGGCCGTCAGCCCGCGCGCCCGGAAGGCGCGGATCAGCGCGTCGGTCAGCGTCGACTTGCCCACCCCCGGCGGGCCGGTCAGGCCCAGCACATGGCCACGCGGGCTGGCCTCGGCCTCGTCGAGCAGGGCCGCCACCCCGGCGCTGCCGCCATCGGCCTCGATCCGGGCGAGCGCGCGGGCAAGCCCGGCCTTGCCGCGCGCCGCAAGCTCGGCCAGCGCGCTCATCTCTCCCCGGCCGCCCGGCGCGCGCGGATCGCCGCCTGCGCCGCGGCAAGGCGGGCGATCGGCACGCGGTAGGGCGAGCACGAGACATAGTCGAACCCCGCCCGCTCGCAGAAATCGACCGATGCGGGGTCGGCGCCGTGCTCGCCGCACAGCCCGACCGAGATCCCCGGCGCATGCGCCCGGGCGCGCTCGGCCGCGATCTTCATCATCTCGCCCACGCCTTCGAGGTCCAGCGAGTGGAACGGGTCATGCGCATAGACCCCGCGCGCCACATAATCCGGCATGAAGCGCCCGGCATCGTCGCGGCTCAGGCCATAGACCATCTGCGTCAGGTCGTTGGTGCCGAAGCTGATGAAGGCCGCGGCATCGGCGATCTCGCCCGCCCGCAGGCAGGCGCGCGGCGTCTCGATCATCACGCCGACGCGGTAGTCGACCATCGTGCCGCGCTCGGCCCGCACGGCGTCGGCCACGCCCTCGATATGTGCCTTCAGCACGATCAGCTCGCGCACCGCCGAGACCAGCGGCAGCATGATCTCGGGCACCACCGCGCGGCCGGCGCGCGCGCCCGCCTCCAGCGCCGCCTCAAAGATCGCGCGGGCCTGCATTTCGTAGATCTCGGGATAGGCGATGCCGATCCGGCAGCCGCGGTTGCCCAGCATCGGGTTGAACTCCGACAGCTCCAGCACCCGCGCGCGCACCACGGCAGCCGACAGGCCCAGCGCCTCGGCCAGCTCCGCGATCTCGGCCTCGCCGCGCGGCAGGAACTCGTGCAGCGGCGGGTCGAGCAGGCGGATCACCACCGGGTTGCCCGGCATCTCGGCGAACAATTCGGTGAAGTCGTCGCGCTGCATCGGCAACAGCTCGTCCAGGGCGGCGCGCCGGTCGGCCGTGGTGTCGGCCAGGATCATCCGGCGCATCGCCGAAATCCGGCCGCGCTTGAAAAACATGTGCTCGGTGCGGCACAGCCCGATGCCCGCCGCACCAAAGCCGCGGGCGACCTGCGCATCCTCGGCGGTGTCGGCATTGGCGCGCACGCCCATCCGCCGTGCCGCATCGGCCCATTCCATCAGCCGGGCGAAGGCGCCGCTGATCTCGGGCGGCACGGTCGGCACCGCGCCCGCCAGCACCTCGCCGGTCGAGCCGTCCACGGTCACGATGTCGCCCGCCCGGAACGCGCGCCCGTCGCGGGCCCGCAGCTCGCCCGCCTTGCGGTCCAGCGTCAGGGTCTTGGCACCGACCACGCAGGGCGTGCCCAGCCCGCGCGCGACCACCGCCGCGTGGCTGGTCATGCCGCCCCGCACCGTCAGCACGCCCCTGGCCGCATGCATCCCGCGGATGTCCTCGGGGCTGGTCTCGACCAGCGCGAGGATCGCGGGCCTGCCCGCCGCCGCCGCGGTCTCGGCCGCATCGGGCGAGAACACCAGCGCGCCCGACGCAGCACCCGGCGAGGCAGGCAGGCCCTGCCCGATCCGGTCGCGCACCGCATCGGGGTCGATCATCGGGTGCAGGTGCTGGTCCAGCGCTGCGGGGTCGATGCGCATCAGCGCCGCGTCGCGGCTGATCGCGCCGGCGTCGGCCAGCTCGACCGCGATGCGCAGCGCCGCGCGGGCCGAGCGCCGGGCCGGCCGCACTTCGAGCAGGTGCAACACGCCCCGGTCGATGGTGAAATCCAGCGAGAACGCCTCGCCCAAGGCGCGCTCCAGCCGCCGCGCCGCCTCCGCCAGCGCCACCGTCGCCTCGGGGCAGCGCTCCTCCAGCGCCGGCTCGCGCAGGCCCTGGTCCAGCCGCTCGATCACGGTCAGCACGCTGGGCGTGCGCAGGCCCATCAGCGCCTCCTCGCCCTGCGCCTGTTCCAGGAACCGCCCGGTCAGCCGCCGCGCGCCGGTGGCCTCGTCGCGGGTGTGGGCGATGCCCGCGCCCGACACCCCGGGGCCGAGCCCCAGCGCCATGGCCTGCACGATCAGGGCCAGCGGCGCATCCTCGCGCAGCCCCCGGGCCAGGCGGCGCGCCCGCGCCCGCGCCCCGCTCCAGGCCCGCACCATCGCCGCGATGGATCGGTCGAGCTGGCCGCGCGGATCCTCGGGCACCGGCTCGCCCGCTTCGTCCTCGATCAGCCGCAGGCAGGTCCGGGTCAGGTCGGCCAGCGCGGCGGCGTCCAGCTCGGTCTCGCTCTCGACGCCCCGCAACTTCATCGCGTCATAGAGCGCGTATTCGAAATCCTCGCCCTCGATCCCCAGCGCGGTCGCGCCATAGGACTGCACCAGGCGGCGGTGCAGGTCATGCGCCACGCGCTCGCCGCGCGCCTCGGCCAGGGCCGCAAGCGCCGTGCCGCGCGCGCCGATGTCGAGGATCGCCGGCACCACGCCGCCCGCGCCGCCTTCGGCCGAGGGGCGCACCGCCAGCAGCAGCGGGCGCGCGGCCGAGCCAAGCCCGCACCCGGTCGCCTGCTCGAGCCGCGCGAGCCCGGCGTCGA
>JAVVFE010000416.1:0-2710 GCA_032251175.1 Thermohalobaculum sp. | reverse complement strand
GCACCGCCACCGGCGGCGCCGCCATCCCGGCGATGCGCAGCAGGTTGCGCGCGAGCCCGTCGAGATCGCGCCCGCGCCCGCCGAGTTCGATCCCCGCCGCCGCCAGCGCCCCGGCCACGTCGCGCGGCGCCCCGGGGTGGAGGCGCATCCCCTCGACCGGGTCGTGCACCAAGAGCCCGCCGAAGCCGCGCCGCGACAGGGTCGCCCAGATCGCGTCGGCGGCCGGCAGGAAGCGCGGGCCCGCGGGCCCCTCGACCGGGTAGAGGTCGCGGATATTGCCCGAGACCGCGAATTGCGAGCGCACCGGCAGGTCCATGGCGAGCCGCTTGAGCCAGAGCGGCGTGGGGAAGGCGGGCCGCGCAGGTGCGCCGGCGCTCAGCCCTGCCGTCGTCTCGTCGCGCCGCATCGCCTGCCCACCGTCCCGCACTGACCCCGATCCGCCCTCACTGGTAGCCCGCCCAGTCAGGCGCGGGCGTTGACGCAGGTCAAGCCGGGCCGGAAGGGGCGACGGCCGAGCGCGGGAATTTCTGCGCGGCGTGGCGCGAACGGCTCGATCCCGGCGCGGTCCGCGCTAGCTGACGGGGTCAGCCCACGAGGGAGCATGCCGTGCCGTATCTGGTTCTCTATCTTGCGACCGCGACCGTCTTTCTGGTGGTCGATGCCGTCTGGCTGAAGGCGGTGATGCGGCCGTTGTTCGAGCGCGAGGTGGGCGACCTGCTGGCCGACGAGATCCGGCTTGCGCCCGCGGCGGGGTTCTACCTGCTCTATGTCGTCGGCATCCTGTGGTTCGCCTCGGGGCCGGGCTGGCGCAGCGGCGAGTGGGGCGGGGCGGTGCTGAACGCGGCGCTGTTCGGCTTTTTCGCCTATGGCACCTACGAGGCCACGAACTTTGCCACGCTGCGCGGCTGGACCTGGACGATGGTGGCGATCGATGTGGGCTGGGGCACGGCGCTGACGGCGGGGGCGGCGCTGGCCGGGCTGGCGATCACCCACGCGGTTCTGGGGGACTGAGCGGAGGAGGCCGGGGCGCAGGCGGCGGGCAGGCCGGGGCGCGGGCGGCGGGCCATGGTGCGCGCGCCCGGCGGCGCGGCGTTGACAGAGGGCGCCGCCGCCCTGCACCCTCCGCCCAACCAGAAACCGGGGAGGGGCCGCGATGTCGGATCATGTGCTTGCGATCGACCAGGGGACGACCTCGACACGGGCGATCCTGTTCGACCGGGGGCTGGCGCCGATCGCGGCGGGGCAGGAGGAATTTGCCCAGCACTTTCCGCGCTCGGGCTGGGTCGAGCACGACCCTGCTGACATCTGGTCGACCACCGCCGCGACCTGCCGCGCTGCGATCGAGCGCGCCGAGGTGGCGCCCGGACAGATCGCCGCCATCGGCATCACCAACCAGCGCGAGACCGTGCTGGTCTGGGAGCGCGACGGCGGCCGCCCGGTGCATCGCGCCATCGTCTGGCAGGACCGGCGCACCTCGGAGCTGTGCCAGCGCCTGAAGGCCGAGGGGCACGAGGCGATGGTGACCGCAAAGACCGGCCTGCTGCTGGACCCCTATTTCTCGGCGACCAAGCTGGCCTGGATCCTCGATCAGGACGGCAACCGGGCGCGGGCGCGGCGGGGCGAGCTGCTGTTCGGCACGGTCGACTGCTATCTGGTCTGGCGTCTGACCGCGGGCGCGGTGCATGCGACCGATGCGACCAATGCGGCGCGCACCATGCTCTACAACATCTGCGACGGGCGTTGGGACGACGACCTGCTGCGGCTGTTCGACATCCCCGCGGCCATGCTGCCCGAGGTGCGCGACAGCGCCGCCGATTTCGGCACGACCCGGCCCGACCTGTTCGGCCGGCCGATCCCGATTGCCGGCGTCGCCGGCGACCAGCAGGCGGCGACCGTGGGGCAGGCGTGCTTCCGGCCCGGCATGATGAAATCGACCTATGGCACGGGTTGCTTTGCGCTTCTGAACACCGGGGCCGAGCCGGTGGCGTCGGGAAACCGGCTGCTGACGACCATCGCCTATCAGCTCGACGGCCAGCCCACCTATGCGCTGGAGGGGTCGATCTTCATCGCCGGCGCGGTGGTGCAGTGGCTGCGCGACGGGCTGAAGATCATCCGCGAGGCGCGCGAGACGCAAGCCTTGGCCGAGGCTGCCGACCCGATGCAGGCGGTCTATCTGGTGCCGGCCTTCACCGGGCTGGGCGCGCCCTATTGGGATGCCGACTGCCGCGGCGCGATCTTCGGGCTGACGCGGGCCACCGGGCCGGCCGAGCTTGCCCGCGCGGCGCTGGAGAGCGTGGGCTACCAGACGCGCGACCTGCTGGACGCCATGCGGCGCGACTGGACCGGGGCGTCCGACACCGTGCTGCGGGTGGACGGCGGCATGTCGGCGTCGGATTTCACCATGCAGTTCCTGGCCGATATCCTGGGCGCGCCGGTCGATCGGCCGAAGGTGGCCGAGACCACGGCGCTGGGGGCGGCGTGGTTGGCGGGGATGCGCGCGGGGGTCTATCCCGGCATGGCCGAGTTCGCCGCCGACTGGGCGCTGGAGCGCCGCTTCCTGCCCGCCATGGGCGCCGGGGCGCGGGCGGAGAAATATGCCGGCTGGCAGGATGCGGTGCGCCGCACGTTGAGCCGGTGAGCCTGTGGTCCTTCGCCACGGCGGGCGAGATCCGCTTCGGGCCGGGGGCGGCGCGCGGCGCGGTGGCGGCGG
>JAVVFE010000415.1:0-2710 GCA_032251175.1 Thermohalobaculum sp. | reverse complement strand
ATGGCTGGGGCGCGCGGCGGCGGCGGCGGCGCGAGGCGCCGGGGCAAACCCGGGGCTGCAGGTGGGGGCGTGTGCGGCGCCCGCCCGGGCGGCGGGGTCAGAACAGGCCGTCCTTCTTGCCGATCTGAAGGGTCTTCTGCGCCGTCACCTGGCAAAGCTTGACCACCTTGTCGAGCGTGTCCTGGGCCACGCCGGTGCCAAGGTTGTTGATCGTGTCGTCGATCGGCTTCCAGAGCTTGATGAGGTCCTTCGGATCGAAGTGCTTCACCGTGGTCGCGGCGGCGAGCATGCCGCGCACCGGGCCTTGGCGGAATTTCTGCAGCGTGCCGAGATCGACGCCCGCCTTGAGCTTGCCGCTGATGTCGAGCAGCGAGGTCACGCGGCCGGCGAAGGCTGCGGTCTCGCCGCCCATGGTCTGGAATTCCTCCTTCGCCTTCACCGCCGACTCGACATAATCCTTGCGGAAGGCATCCTTGAAGGCCTTGGGGGTCTTGGCCGACTTGTCAGGAAACTTGGCGAGATACTTGGTCAGCTCGCTGGCGCAGGCATCGGCCGCCTTGGCGTTCGCCGCCATGTCGCGGCCATAGACCTTGTGGAAGGCATCAAGCGCCTTGCCCACGTTGACCGAGCTGACGGCGTTCGATTCGACGCCGTGGGTCTTCTTGAATTTCTTCCAGGCGTCATGGGTTGGAATGCTGGCTGCCATGTGAACTCTCCCCCTCCGGCTACGGAATAGTGCCGGGCGAGCGGGAGTTTCCACCTGATGCTTGATAACTTCAAGCGCGTTTCGCGCTCAGGTTGTCTCGCGCCCGAAAGCCACATCGCCACGGGCGGGGGGCTCAGCCCGCCTCCGCATCCTCCACCGCCACCACCGACACCGTGTCGCCGGGCTGGATCAGGCCGGGGAAGTGCCGCGCCGCCAGCACCCCGTCCAACCCCGCCAGGCAGGGTTCAGGCGCGGCGCCCGAGCGGTCCACCGGCCAGATCCGGGCGATGGTCTGGCCGCGGCGCACCGGCTGGCCGAGGTCGGCCAGCAGTTCCAGCAGGCCCGCCTCGCGCGCGAAGGTGAAGCAGTCGAGCGAGGGCATGTCGAGGAAGCGCGACGGGCCGACCTCGGGCGGCTCGTCGAGAATGCCGGCGTGAATGAGGACGTTGCGCAACCCCTTGCGGGCGACGCCGACGCTTTCGGCCGTGGCGCTGCCGCCGCCGCGCAGTTCGGTGGTCACAAACGTCTTGCCGAGCGATTCCACCGCCGTGTCGAGCATGCCGACATTGTCGATTTCCAGCATCCTGACGGTGTAGGGCGCGTTGAAGGCGCGCGCGGCCGCGGCGCAGCGGGCGTCGTGGTCGGGGTCGCCGAGGACGTGGCTCGCGGCAAACGGCAGGAAGTCGAGCGTCCTGCCGCCCGAGTGGTAGTCGAGCACGATGTCGGCCGGCGAGACCAGCGCGCGGAACACGAAATCGGCGATCTGGCGGGTGATCGACTGGTCGGGACCCCCGGGAAAGCAGCGGTTCATGTTCACCCCGTCGATCGGCGAGACGCGGGCCCCCGCGCGGAATGCAGGGTGGTTCATGAACGGCAGCAGGATGACGCGGCCCGTCACCTGCTCGGGCCGCAGCGTCAGCGCGAGGTCGAGGATGGCGAGCGGGCCTTCGTATTCGTCGCCGTGATTGGCGCCGGTGATCAGCGCGGTCGGGCCGGGGCCGCCCGCCACCACGCTGATCGGGATCATCAGGTTGCCCCAGGCGCTGTCGTTGCGGCTCCACGGCAGGCGCAGGTGGCCGTGGCGCGCGCCCGGGGCCTCGAGGTCGATGGTGGGCTGCACCGGGCTGGGCGGCGTCAGGCCGGTCGAGGGCTGGGACATGTCCTCAATCCTTGACGAACAGCTTGCGGGGGACGTTGGCCAGGCATTCGGGCCCGGTCTCGCCGATCACGATGCTTTCGGTGATCTCGAGGCCCCAGTCCTGCATCCACAGGCCGGTCATGAAATGGAAGGTCATGCCCGGTTCCAGCACGGTGCGGTCGCCGGGGCGCAGGCTCATGGTGCGCTCGCCCCAGTCGGGCGGGTAGGAGACGCCGATCGGATAGCCGGTGCGGTTGTCCTTGACGATGCCGCGGCGGGCGAGGACGGCGAAGAAGGCGTTTGCGATGTCCTCGCAGGTGTTGCCGGCGCGGGCGCGTTCGAGCCCCGCCGCCATGCCGTCGAGCACCGCGGCCTCGGCGTCGAGGAAGGTCTGCGTCGGGCGGCCGAGGAAGATGGTGCGCGACAGCGGGCAGTGATAGCGGCGCGAGCAGCCGGCGATCTCGAAGAAGGTGGCCTCGCCCGCGCGCATCGGCCGGTCGTCCCAGGTCAGGTGCGGGGCGGAGGCGTCGGCGCCCGAGGGCAGCAGCGGCACGATGGCGGGGTAGTCGCCGCCCACCCCGCCCGCGCCGCGGATGCCGGCGTCGAAGATTTCCGCCACCAGATCGCATTTGCGCATGCCGGGTTCGGCCTTGTCGAAGATCCGGGCGTGCATCGTCTCGACGATCCGGGCGGCCTCGCGCATGTAGCCCAGTTCCGCGGGCGACTTGACCGCGCGCTGCCAGTTCACCAGGGCGGTTGCGTCGGTGAGGCGGGCATCCGGCAGGCCCGCGACCAGTTGGGCGAAAGCCTTGGCCGAGAAGTAGTAGTTGTCCATCTCGACGCCGATGCGGCGCGTGCCCCAGCCG
>JAVVFE010000414.1:0-2739 GCA_032251175.1 Thermohalobaculum sp. | reverse complement strand
GCCCGCCCCGGCGCGCCATGGCGCGGCCCGGGCACCGCTGGATGCGCGGCCGTGCCCCGCGCGCCCCGGCACCCCGCCCGGGCGCGCGGCCGGGTGCCGGTTCACTTCAACGCGGCATCCGTGATCGCATGCGTCCAGGCCCCCTCGGGCGCCTTGGTGATCACCGGGTCCGACCCCCCGCCCAGCAGCGTCGCCACCGTCCGCTCGTAGTCGGCCGGGTCGAGCGCGCCGTTCGAGCCCGCGGTCAGCTTCGCCACCTCGCCCATCATGCGCTTCTGGTGCTTTTCCGTCTGCGCGCCGGTCGCATCGTTTTCGAGCACGATCTCCGCCGCCGCATCGGGGTTTTCCTCGGCCCACTTCCACCCCTTCATCGAGGCGCGCACGAAGCGGACCATGCGGTCGACGAAGGCCGGGTCCTTCAACTTGTCCTCGAGCACATAGATGCCGTCCTCGAGCGTCGCGACGCCCTGCTCCTCGTATTTGAAGACCACGAGATCCTCGGGCGCGAGGCCGGCGTCGATCACCTGCCAGTACTCATTGTAGGTCATGGTCGAGACGCAGTCGGCCTGCTTCTGCAACAACGGGTCGACGTTGAAGCCCTGCTTGAGCACGGTGACGCCGCCGGCCGAGCCATCGGTCGGGATGCCCAGCTTCGCCATCCACGACAGGAACGGATATTCGTTGCCGAAGAACCACACGCCCAGCGTGCGGCCGCGGAAGTCCTCGGGCTTGGTGATCCCGGTCTCCTTGCGGCAGGTCAGCATCATGCCCGACGACTTGAAGGGCTGGGCGATGTTGACCAGCGGCAGGCCCTTCTCGCGGGTCGCGAGCGCCGAGGGCATCCAGTCGAGCACGACGTCCGCGCCGCCGCCGGCCAGCACCTGCGCCGGCGCGATGTCGGGGCCGCCGGGCTTGATCTCGACGTCGAGCCCTTCCTCCTCGTAGAAGCCCTTGTCCTTGGCGACGTAGTAGCCCGCGAACTGGGCCTGCGTGACCCATTTGAGCTGGAGCGTGACCTTGTCGGCCGCGCTCGCCGCCCCCGATGCCATCACCAATGCGCCCGCCAGCGCCAGTCCGATCACCTGTTTCATCGTGGTTCTCCCTGTCGTGAACCTTGTCGTTAGCGGCCCGAACCCCGGACCGAAGGGTGCCAGAAAGTCACCGCGCGCTCGACCAGCACCACGGCGCCATACGAGGCCGAGCCCGCCAGCGCCGCCACCGCGATCGAGGCCCAGACCATGTCGATGTTCATCCGCCCCACCTCGGTCGAGATGCGGAAGCCCATGCCCACCACGGGCGTGCCGAAGAACTCCGCCACGATTGCGCCGATCAGCGCAAGGGTCGAGCAGATCTTGAGCCCGTTGAAGATGAAGGGCGCGGCCGCCGGCAGGCGCAGCTTCCAAATCGTCTGCCAGTAGCCCGCCGCCCAGGTGCGCATCAGGTCGGCCTGCATCCGGTCGGCAGCCTTCAGCCCCTCGACCGTGTTGACCAACATCGGGAAGAAGCACATCACCACCACGACCGCGGCCTTCGAGGGCCAGTCGAAGCCGAACCACATCACCATGATCGGCGCGATCCCGATGATCGGCAGCGCCGCGACCAGGTTGCCGACCGGCAGCAGGCCGCGTTGCAGGAACGGCGAGCGGTCGATGGCGATGGCGGTGAGGAACGCCGCCCCGCAGCCCAGCCCATAGCCCGCCAGCGCACCCTTCAGGTAGGTCTGCCGGAAATCGGCCCACAGGGTCGCGGTCGAGCCGATCAGCCGCTCCCAGATCATCGAGGGCGGGGGCAACAGCACAGTGGGCACCGCAAAGGCGCGGGTCGCGACCTCCCAGGCCAGCAGCAGCGCCAGCCCGAAGATCACCGGCACGGCAATCCTGACCGCCCGCGGCGCAGGCTCGACCCGCGCGAGCCGGTCGTTGAGCCCCCAGGCGGCGAGCACCGCGAGCGCCCCGGCAAAGGCCGCAAGGCGCGAGGTTTCGCCCGCGGCCTCGGGCAGGGCGCGAAGCGCGAGCGCCGCGAGCACCAGCGTCAGGGGCGCGATCAGCAGGGCATGCGCAAGGCCGCTCATGCCCGCGCCCCCATCCGCCGGTCGACCACGCCCTTGGCGAGCCCAACCACCGCAACCAGCGCCGCCGCGAGTGCGGCCGCCGCAAACAGCGCCGACCAGATCTGGATGGTCTGGCCGTAATAGCTGCCCGCCAGCAGCCGCGCGCCCAGCCCCGCGACCGCGCCGGTCGGCAACTCGCCCACGATGGCGCCGACCAGCGAGGCTGCGACCGCAACCTTCATCGAGGTGAACAGATACGGCAGCGACGCGGGAAACCGCAGCTTCCAGAACACTTGGCGCCGCGAGGCGGAATAGGTCGTCATCAGGTCGAGGTGCAGCGCATCGGGCGCGCGCAACCCCTTGGTCATGCCGACCACCACGGGGAAGAAGCTCAGGTAAGTCGAGATCACCGCCTTCGGGACCAGCCCCGCAATTCCGACCGCGTTCAGCACCACGATGATCATCGGCGCGATGGCAAGGATCGGGATGGTCTGCGAGGCGATCACCCAAGGCATCACGCTCAGGTCCATCGCGCGGTTGTGGATGATGCCGATGGCCAGCGCCATGCCGAGAGCCGTGCCCATGACGAAGCCCAGCAGCGTGGCCGAGAGCGTGATCCAGCCGTGATAGACAAGGCTGCGCTTCGAGGTGACGGGCTTCTCGACGGTGGTCTGCCAGATCTCGACGGC
>JAVVFE010000413.1:0-2748 GCA_032251175.1 Thermohalobaculum sp. | reverse complement strand
GTGCGGGCCCGGCAGGGCCAAGGCATTGCGGCTCGGCGAGGCGCTTCCCGAGGGCACCGGTGCTGAAGACGGATCGGATGCCACGCACTGGCCGGCGGTCGCAATCGGTCGAGGTGTGGAGTATGGCAGGCGCCGCCCGGCCGGTCATCGGGAAGGGCGCGCCGGGCGGCGTTGTGCCTCGGCCATCAGCGCGGCGAGGCGGTAGAAGCCGTGCACCATCTTGGAATAGGGCATCAGCAGGAAGAAGCTGAACACCGATCCCAGATGCAGCGCGAGCCAACTGGCGCCGCCGAACGCCATCAGCGCAAGGCCGGTCGCGGCAACCAGCCCCAGCAGCAGGACGAACCCCATCTCGCCGCCCCAGACCCGCGCGGCGCCCAGGTTGCGCTCGGCGCGCAGCTTGAGATGGACCAGCCCTGCCGCGCCCGCGACCATCAGGAGGCCGCCGGGCACGCCCAGAAGCTTGGGCAGGCTCAGCAGCGGGTAGGGCGCGGGCCAGTCCAGCAGGTAGTGCATCACCGTGCCTGCCGAGGTTGCGCCGAAGCACATCAGGAACCCCAGCACCAGCGCCTGATGCGCCTGGCGCCGACGGTCCGAGAAGCGGTCCTCTATCTCGAAATTGCAACCCTGACCCTGCCCGCCGCTGAGGTTGCGCAAGCGCGCCGCATCGCCCAGCGCGACCGCGAGGTGCCGCAGCCGCAGCGCGCCCCCGCCGATCTCGCGCCAGTAGCGGCGCATCGCCACGCCGATGGCCGCGAGCGGCAGGAGGAAGGCGGGCGCAAAGATCGCCACCATCGCGCCATGCGAGAGGTAGGCATAGAACCCCTCGCCGCCCTCGGGCTGCAGCGCGGTCAGCGCGAGGAAGATCAGCGCGATCCCCGCGACCAGCGCCCCCGCCAGCGCAACGCCCGATGCGTGGAACCGCCGGGCCAGCGGCGCGGGCCAGGCCAGCCGCTCCCAGCTTTCCTGCCGGACGTCGGCCAGGATGCCGGGCAGGTTCAGGTCGAATTCGTGCGGCGGCGTGTACTGGCAGGCGTAATGGCAGCCCCGGCAGTTGTGGCAGAGGTTGGCAAGCTGCGTGATGTCGCCGTCCGCGAACACGGACTGGCGCATCAGGGCGGGGAAGACCGCGCAATAGCCCTCGCAATAGCGGCAGGCGTTGCAGATCTCGATCTGGCGCCGGGCCTCGGCGTGAAGGTCAGGCGACATGGGCTGCGGCCTCGCGTCCTGCAATGCGTCCGAAGACGGTTCCGATGGTCATGCCGAAGCCCGCGAGATACCCCTCGCCGAGGATCGAGCCGGCCATGATCTCGCCCGCCGCCCAGACGTTCTCCAGCGGCCCCTGCGGGGTCTGCACCTGCGCGCGGTCGGACACCTTCAGCCCCAGATAGGTGAAAGTGACGCCGGGCCTGAGCTGGTAGCCGTAGAAGGGGGGCGTATCGAGCGGCCGGGCCCAGTTGGTCTTGGGCGGGCTCAGCCCCTCGGTCGCGAGCCCGTCCTTCTCGGTCGGGTGGAAGCGGCCGGGGCGGCAGGCGGCGTTGAACTCGGCCACGGTCTGTGCCAGCGCCGCGCCGTCGAGGCCCAGCTTCCCCCCCAGCGCCGCGACCGTGCCGGCCTGCTCGGGCGGGAAAACCGAGGGCATGAAGAGGTTGCGCGCCTTGGCGTCGATGATCGCGTAGGCGACTTGCCCGGGCTGGCCCGCGACCAGCCGGCCCCAGATGGCATAGCGCTTGGGCCAGACATCCTCGCCCTCGTCGTAGAAGCGCCGCGCCTCGCGGTTCACCACCACCGCGAAGGGCACGCAGTCGAGTCGGGTGACGATGCCGCCATCGAATTTCGGGGCCCGCCCGTCGATGGCGACGGCGTGGCACTGGGTGGGGTCGCCCACCGTCTCGCAGCCCTGGTCGATCATGTCGCGCAGCACCACGCCGCGGTTGTAGGGTGTGCCACGGATCAGGAAGTTCGCTGCCGCCGGCCCCCAGGCGCGGGTGAGCCAGTCGAGATCGGCCTGAAACCCGCCCGAGGCCAGCACCGCGGCGCGCCCGGCGATGCGCCGCTCGGCCCCGCCGATCCGGGCCGCGACATACGTGAAGCGCCCGCCCTCGATGCCGACATGGGTGACCTCGGCCTGGTAGGCGACGCGCACGCCCAGGTCCTCGGCGGTGTTGTAATAGGCGTTCACCAGCGCCTTGCCGCCGCCCAGGAAGAAGGCGTTGGTCCGGCCCAGCGACAGCGTGCCCGACAGCGACGGCTGGAAGCGCACGCCATGGGCCGCCATCCAGGGCAGGCAGCCCTCGGATTCGCGGATGGTCATCCGGGCGAGCGCCTCGTCGGTCTTGCCCTTGGTGACCAGCATCAGGTCGTCGAGATACTCGTCCTCGCCATAGGCGTCCGTCAGCACCGACAGGGGCGCGCGATGCATGCAGCGGAAGTTGCGGGTGTGGCGCGAATTGCCGCCGCGCATGGCCTTGGGCGCCGATTCGAGGATCAAGACCCGCGCGCCGGCCTCGGCCGCGGTGATGGCGGCGCAGAGCGCGGCGTTGCCGCCGCCCACGACGACGACATCCCAGGGGCCGTCGAGATCATCGCGCCGTGCCATCTCCCCCTCCCTCAGCTCTCGCCCGTGCGGCGCAGGGCGCGCAGGCGCACGCGGTGGGCGGCCTCGATATGGGCGCGCATCTCGGCCTCGGCCCTCGCGCCGTCATGCGCGGCCAGCGCGGCCAGCACGCGGCCATGTTCGGCCACCGC
>JAVVFE010000412.1:0-2781 GCA_032251175.1 Thermohalobaculum sp. | reverse complement strand
GACCTTGCGACCATCCGCGCCTTCCGGGCGCGCGGGCTGACGGTTGGGGTGATCGCGGTCGATCCGTCCTCGCGCATTTCGGGCGGGGCGCTGCTGGGCGACCGGACGCGGATGCGGCGCGACCCCGACGATTCGGGCGTCTTCGTGCGCTCGATGGCGGCGCGCGACCGGCTGGGGGGGCTGGCCGAGCTGACCTTTCCGGCCGCGGTGCTGATGCGCGCGCTGATGGACCGGGTGATCGTCGAGACCGTCGGCGTCGGCCAGTCCGAGACCGCGATCGCCGAGATTGCCGACACGGTGGTGTTCTGCGCCCAGCCCGGGTCGGGCGACGCGATCCAGTACATGAAGGCGGGGGTGATGGAGATCCCCGACCTGGTGGCCGTGACCAAGGCCGACATGGGCGCGCCCGCCCGGCGCACGGTCAGCGACCTGCGCGGCGCGCTGGGCCTGGCCGCGGGGGGGGACGGCAGCGCGGTGCCGGCGGTGATCGCCGTGTCGGCCACCGAGGGCACCGGGCTCGACGCGCTGGTCGCGGCGCTGGAGGCGCGCGCGGCTGCGCCCGGTGGCACGCTTGCGGAGCGGCGCCGGGGGCAGGCCGCGGCCTGGCTGGAACGCCACCTGGCCGAGCGTTACGGCCGGACCGGGCTGGCACGGCTGAGGGCGCAGGGCGCGCTGGCCGGGGGGGGCGCGGGCGAATCGGGTCCCTTCGGCCGGGCCCTGCGGTTGGGGGCAATGCTGGATGCAGCCCTCGATACGGCCTTCCCGGCTGCGCGAAAGTGACGCTGCACTGCAGCAATTTTTGTTGAGTCAAAACGATTTTCCAACGTGCGCCGCAGCATAGGCGTCCTCCGGGCTTTCCGGAACGGTCGGTTTTGCGTTATGCAGCCGGCTGCGTGCGAGGCGATGCACGTGATGATGGGCAGTTGGTTGCCCAGGTTTCATGAGGTCGGGCGGCTCCCCACGGCACGGAGCCTCGGACGGATCCGGCGGAGTGCGCGCCTTCTGCGCGCCCCCAGGAAACGAGGAATGACATGATCGGCAGCGATCCTCTCACGGCCGCCCGGGCGGCCCTTTCCGGCGTGTGGCGCCTTGCGGGCGCCGTGGCGCTGGCGGGCGCGATGGCGGGGGCGGCGGCGGCGGATGTCGATCGCAGCGAGCAGCGCCCGCCGATCGGCCGCGCGGCGCAGATCGCCGAGATGACCGGGGCCGAGCGGACCGGCCTGCTGCAATTCCTCGACAGTCCGGAAGCCTACTGGCTGCTGCCCGACGCCGAGGCACGGGCGATGCCGGCGGGTCAGGATGGGCCGATGGGCCGCCTGGCCCGGCTGACCTCGCAGGACGCGGATACCGCGGCGATGATCGAGGGGGCGCATGACCGCGCGCTGACCGAACTGCTGATCGCCGATCCCGGCGGCAGCATCGATCTGGCGGCGATGCAGCGCGTGTCGGTCGAGACCGCCGACCCGGAATGGCAATGCCTGACCGAGGCGCTGTATTTCGAGGCCCGCGGCGAAAGCCCGATCGGCCAGATCGCGGTGGCCGAGGTGATCCTGAACCGCGTCGACAGCGCGCGCTATCCCGACAGCGTCTGCGCCGTGATCCGGCAGGGGGCGAAGAGCGGCAAGGGCTGCCAGTTCTCGTATGTCTGCGATGGCAAGACCGAGGCGATTGCCAACCGCGACGCCTATGAGACGCTGGGCAAGATCGCCTGGGTCATGTTGCAGGGGCGGCCGCGGACGCTGACCGGCAAGGCGACCTACTATCACAACACCAGCGTCCGGCCGAAATGGGCGCGGCGGCTGGTGCAGACGGCCCGGATCGGCGACCACGTCTTCTATCGTGGTCCGACCGAGGTGACACAGCGCTGAGAACCGGCGCCCGCTGCGCGGGACCATGGCAGCAAACCGGCGGCAGGAAACCATGCCAAGGCGTCGCTTTGGCATGGTCGCCGTGCGCCCGAAAGGTTAATATCACGCCCGGACGCGCGCAGGACCGCACGCGCCGGGCCGAGGTCGGAGAGTGACGATGGTGGAACGGGCGCTCCTGCCCCAGCGGCTCGATACCGAGGCAATCGGTTCGCAGGACAAGATTGCCGACCGCATCTTTCTGCTCGATTACACGCGCGCAATCGAGATCGGCGCCTATGCCGAGGAGGTCGGCGTCACCCAGCGGCTGCGCTTCGACATCGTGCTGGAGGTGACGCGCAACACCGCCCATATCGACGATCAGGTCGGCCGGGTGATCAACTACGACGACCTGGTCGAGGCGATCGAAAGCATCGCCCGGGGCCCGCGCATCACGCTGCTGGAAACCTTCGCCGAGCGCCTGGCGCAGACCGTGCTGATCGACCCGCGCGCGCGGCGGGTGCATATCCGGATCGAGAAGCTCGACCGGCTGCCGAACGGCGCGCGGCTGGGCGTAGAGATCAGCCGGGTGCGCACGCCCGAGACCAACGAGAAGATCTGGGCGCTGGCGACCGAGGTGAAGTGACGCGGGCGGCGGCGGCAGGGGCGTAGCGCCCCGCCCCGCCCCGCCATTCGCTGCGCTGCTCCGTCATCCGTGGCTGCGCTGCTCCGTCAAACCCCGCTGCCCCGGCCTTGAGCCGGGGCCCCGACGGGCAGGGCCCGAGGCTCCCACTCCGCTCAATCGCACGAGGCCCCGGGTCAAGCCCGGGGCAGCGGGATGTGGTGTGCGCGATGACGCGGGCGGGGGGCGCGGCGGCGGGCGCGGGCCATCGGGGCCCCGGCTCAGGGCCGGGGCAGCGCACGGGCATGCGGGCGC
>JAVVFE010000411.1:0-2799 GCA_032251175.1 Thermohalobaculum sp. | reverse complement strand
CGGCCCTCATCCCCTTCGCGCTCGACCCCATGCGCGCGGCCTGATGCCGGGCCGATACCGGGCTGCCGCGAGGTTTCCACAAGTCGCGCTTGTTGTATCATCGCCCCGGCCCCATCTTGGAAGCCACCGGCCCGGGAGGATGCGATGAAGCCTGACGTCACCGCCTTTTTCGACGAGGCGACCAACACCGTCTCGTATGTCCTGCGCGATCCGGCCGGGACCAAGGCCGCGGTCATCGATTCGGTGCTCGACTTCGACCAGGCGACGGGGCGGGTCGGCACGGCATCGGCCGACCGCATCGTCGCGCATGTCAGGGCACAGGGGCTCGAGGTCGAGTGGCTGCTTGAGACCCATGTCCATGCCGACCACCTGTCGGCCGCGCCCTACCTGCAACAGAAGCTGGGCGGGCGCATCGGGATCGGCGCCAACATCACCCTGGTGCAAGACGTGTTCGGCAAGATATTCAATGCAGGCACCGAGTTCGAGCGCGACGGCTCGCAGTTCGACCGCCTGTTCCGCGAGCAGGACCGGTTCGAGATCGGCGGCCTGACCGCGTCGGTCCTGCACACCCCGGGCCATACCCCCGCCTGCCTGACCTATGTGGTCGGCGACGCGGCCTTCGTCGGCGACACGCTGTTCATGCCCGACTACGGCACGGCGCGCTGCGACTTTCCGGGCGGGTCGGCGGCCGATCTGTGGGAGTCGATCCAGAAGGTGCTGAGCCTGCCGGACGACACCCGGCTGTTCATGTGCCACGACTACAAGGCGCCGGGCCGCGACGCCTATGCCTGGGAGACCACGGTGGCCGAGGAGCGCGCGACGAACGTCCACATTGCCGGGCGCAGCAAGGACGATTTCGTCAGGATGCGCGAGGCGCGCGATGCGATGCTGGCAATGCCGAAGCTGATCATCCCGTCGATCCAGGTCAACATGCGCGCCGGCCACATGCCGCCGGCCGAGGGCAACGGGACGGTCTATCTCAAGGTCCCGATCAACCGATTCTGACGGAGAGCGACATGGCGGACTGGGGTTTCGGGCTGCTCGGCGGCCTGATGATCGGCGCGGCGGCGGCACTGCTGCTGCTGGCCAACGGGCGGGTCGCGGGCATCAGCGGCATCCTGGGCGAGGCCCTGGCCGGGCGCCGGCTGGCCGAGGGGCTGCCGTTTCTCGCCGGCCTGATCGGCGTGCCGGCGGTGGTGGGGCTGCTGAGCGGGGCGCCGGCGATTGCTCCCGCCGCGCCCTACGGCCTGATCGTGGCCGGCGGCGTTCTGGTCGGCATCGGCACGCGGCTGGGCAGCGGCTGCACCTCGGGGCACGGCGTCTGCGGCCTGTCGCGCCTGTCGCCGCGGTCGATGGCGGCTACGGCAACTTTCATCGGTGTGGCTGCGGCGACCGTGTTCGTCACCCGCCACCTGGCCGGAGGGCTGTGAGATGCGGCGCCTCACGGCGGGGCTTGCGGGCGGGCTGTTCGGGCTGGGGCTCTACGTCTCGGACATGGTGAACCCGGCGCGGGTTCTGGCCTTTCTCGATGTCGCCGGCGACTGGGACCCGACGCTGGCGTTCGTCATCGCCGGCGCGCTGATCCCGATGTCGGTTGCCTGGCGGGTGGCGGCGGCGCGCGGGCGCGCGCTGAGCGGGGCGGCGATGCCGGGGCCCCCGGCGGGCGGCATCGATGCGCGCCTGATCGGGGGCGCGGCGCTGTTCGGGGTCGGCTGGGGGCTGGTCGGGCTGTGTCCCGGGCCTGCGCTCGCGATCCTCGGGCTCACCGACGCGCGCGGGCTGGTGTTCGCGGCCTCGATGATCGCGGGGATGCTGCTCTGGGGCATCGCCACCGCAGCCCGTGCGCGCCCGTGAGACGGCGCGACAAGAGGCCCGCCGCCGCACCCGCGGCCAGGAGGCCCTGCACGCTGACCGGCGCGCTCCGCCCGCCCCTCGCAGGGTTTGACCGGCCGGCCGCTTCGGGGTGAAACTCGGCGGCGGATGGGCAGGACGGGCGGGCGCGGACATGGCACGGCGCGACGGATGGCGCGGATGAGCGCGCGGCGCGGCTCCCTCTCGGTGCGGCTGCGCCTTCTTCTCGGAACCGGGCTGATCGCCATCCTTGCGGCGATTGCGGCGCTCTTGAGCGCCTATGGCGCCGCGCAATCGGCGCGGCTGATCGACATCGCCGCCCATGCCGAGACGCGGATCGAGCTGATCGGCGCGCTGTCGGGCCGCGTCGGCGACTATGCCATCGTCGCGGTCCAGCAGGCCGGCGCGCCCGGGCTTGGGCCGCAGGAGCGCGCAGCCCGCCTGACCGCGCGGGCCGAGGCGGTGCGCGCCGCCTTCGCGCGCGTCGATGCAGCACTCGCCCGCGCGGTCGAGGACGCGCGCGGCCTCGACCCCGACGAGCAATCGGCGCGGGCGACGCGCAGCCTGGGCCTTGCGCGGATGCGGGCGCTGTTCGACGCGCTGGATGCCGCGATCGCCGGAGAGCCGGCCGACCCGGACCCGCTCCGCGCCGAACTCGACGGCTTCGCGACCCGTTTCTCGCCGCTGCTGAACCAGGCGATCGAGGACGAGCGCCGCGCGCGCGCGGCCGCCTTCGCTGCGGTCGAGCGGCTGCGCGAACGCCTGATCTGGGCCGCCGCCGCCGTCATCGCGATTGCGGCGGGGGCGGTCACGGTGTTCCATCTCGCGATCACCCGGCCGCTGGGCGCGCGGCTCGGTATGGCGGCGGGGGCGGCGGCGGCAATCGGGCGCGGCAGCTTCGCCACGCGGCTGAGGGCGCGCGGGCGCGACGAGATCGGCCTTCTGTTT
>JAVVFE010000410.1:0-2803 GCA_032251175.1 Thermohalobaculum sp. | reverse complement strand
CGTCCAGGCGCCCGACAGCGCGAACTCGGCGGCCGAGGGGGCGGGCTCGCGGGCGATGGTCGAGAGCGCCAGACCCGCGCCCTGCCAGGCCGTGAGCCCGCCGTTGAGGATCGTCACATTCGAGATGCCGGCGGATTTCACGGTCCAGTAGACCCGGGCCGCGGCGCCGAAATCGAGCGAGTCGCGGCCCTCGTTGAGCACGATCACCGTGCTCGCGGGCGTGGCGCCGGCCTTGCGCAGCAGGGCCTGGACCGCCTCGCCCTCGACCAGCGCGCCGGGGTTCTCGGCCGGGCCGCGCCAGGCGGGATAGGGCAGGTTGACCGCGCCCGCGACATGGCCCGCGGCGAAGGCTTCGGGCGCGCGGATGTCGATCACGACCGCGTCGGCGCCGATCAGCGCCGCGGCCTCGGCGGGGGTCACCAGCGGTTTCCAGGCGGCGTGGGCCGCGGGCGCACCGAGGGCGAGCGCCACGGCCATCAGGATCGCGAAGCGGGTCATGGGGTGTCTCCTCAAACTGGGATATGATCGCGATATGGCGCAGTCTGTGTGAATAATCAAGTTTCCATATTCTATATGTGTTATTATCGCCCTTGCCGCAAAGCGACGCATCCATGCCCGCGAATGCCGCCCCCGCGCGGCAGGCTTGCGCAAAAGGCGCTACATCTGCATGACGACGCCGCGCGCGGATTGCGCCGCGCACCCGGGCACGAGCAGGAGACAGGCATGAGCGAGACGCCGCGCGACCCCCTGGTGGTCTTCACGCCCTCGGGCAAACGGGGGCGCTTTCCGCTGGGCACGCCGATCCTCCAGGCGGCGCGGCAACTGGGCGTCGACCTCGATTCGGTCTGCGGCGGGCGGGGGATCTGCTCGAAATGCCAGATCACGCCGATGTATGGCGAGTTCTCGAAACACGGCGTCACCGTCGGCGCCGACGCGCTGAGCGCGTGGAACGCGGTCGAGGAACGCTACAAGTCCAAGCGCGGGCTGATCGAGGGGCGCAGGCTGGGCTGCCAGGCGACCGTGCAGGGCGACGTGGTGATCGACGTGCCGCCCGAGAGCCAGGTTCACAAGCAGGTCGTGCGCAAGCGCGCCGAGGCGCGCGAGATCGTCATGGACCCCGCCACCCGCCTGCACTACGTCGAGGTGGTCGAGCCCGACATGCACAACCCCCGCGGCGATCTGGAGCGCCTGATGGATGCGCTCAATGCGCAATGGGGCCTCGAGGGGCTGGTCTGCGACCTGCGCACGCTGCAGACCATCCAGCCGGTGCTGCGCGCGGGCAACTGGCGCATCACGGTCGCGGTGCATCATGGCCGGCGGCGGTCGAACGGGCGGATCATCCAGGCCTGGCCCGGGTTCTTCGAGGGCTCGATCTACGGCGTCGCGGTCGATCTGGGCTCGACCACCATCGCCTGCCATCTGTGCGATTTGCAGACCGGCACGGTGCTGGCCTCGTCGGGCCTGATGAACCCGCAGATCCGCTTCGGCGAGGATCTGATGAGCCGGGTGTCCTATTCCATGATGAACCCGGGCGGCCACGCCGAGATGACGGCCGTGGTGCGCGAGGCGCTGAACACGCTGATCGGCCAGGTCGCGGCCGAGGCCGGCGTCGAGCGCAGCCTGATCGTCGAGGGCGTGCTGGTCGGCAACCCGGTGATGCACCACCTGCTGCTGGGGATCGACCCGGTCGAGCTGGGCGGCGCGCCGTTCGCGCTGGCCACGTCCGATGCCATGACGCTGTGGGCGAGCGAGCTGGGCCTTGCGATGCACCCAAGCGGGCGGCTCTACATCCTGCCCTGCATCGCCGGGCATGTGGGGGCGGATGCCGCGGCGGTGGCGCTATCGGAGAGCCCGCACAGCCAGGACGATCTGATGCTGGTGGTCGATGTCGGCACCAATGCCGAGATCCTGCTGGGCAACCGCGCCAAGGTGCTGGCCTGTTCCTCGCCCACCGGCCCCGCCTTCGAGGGGGCGCAGATCTCGTCGGGCCAGCGCGCCGCGCCGGGCGCGGTCGAGCGGGTGCGGATCGACCCGGTGACGCGCGAGCCGCGCTTCCGGGTGATCGGCTCCGAGATCTGGTCGGACGAGCCGGGCTTTGCCGATGCGATCGGTGCGGGCGGCGTCACCGGCATCTGCGGCTCGGGCATCATCGAGGTGATCGCCGAGATGCGCATGGCCGGCATCATCGACGAGGACGGCGCCGTCGGCTCGGCCGAGGCGGTGGGCACCTCGCGGCTGGTGCAGGACGGGCGAACCTGGTCCTATGTGCTGTGGGACGGCCGCGCCGAGGGCGGGCCGCTGATCACGGTGACGCAGGGCGACGTGCGCGCGATCCAGCTTGCCAAGGCCGCGCTCTATGCTGGCGCGCGGCTGCTGATGGACCAGATGGGGGTGGACGCGGTCGACCGCGTGGTGCTGGCGGGCGCGTTCGGCGCGCATATCTCGCCCTTGCACGCCATGGTGCTGGGGATGATCCCGGATTGCCCGCTCGACAAGGTCTCGTCGGCCGGCAACGCGGCCGGGACCGGCGCGCGCATCGCCCTTCTGAACGTCGCCGCCCGGCGCGAGATCGAGGCCGTGGTGCGCAACATCGAGAAGGTGGAAACCGCGGTCGAGCCGCGCTTCCAGGAGCATTTCGTCAGCGCCATGGCGCTGCCGCACAAGACCGCGCGCTTCCCCAACCTCGAAACCCTGGTGAGCCTGCCGGCGGTGCGCTTCGAGCAGGGCGGCGAGGATGGCGGGCGCAGGCGGCGGCGCGGGCGCTGAGGCCGGCGGGCGGTGACGGCGCTCCATCCTCCGCTAC
>JAVVFE010000409.1:0-2810 GCA_032251175.1 Thermohalobaculum sp. | reverse complement strand
GCCGCGGTCTCGCCCGCGATCGTCACGCTGCGCGGGCTGTTGTCGCCCGCCAGGCCCAGGCGATCCGACAGGCCCAGCGCGGCAATCGCCGCCTCGACCGTTGGCGCGTCGGCCAGCACCGCGGCCATGCCGCCCTGCCCGGCCAGCGGGCGCACCGCGCGGGCGCGCATCCGGATCAGCCGCACGGCATCGCCGAGGCTCAGCGCCCCGGCCGCCCAGGCGGCCGCGACCTCGCCCACCGAATGCCCGGCAACCGCGTCGGGCCTGAGGCCGCGCGCGCCGAGCGCCTCGACCAGCGCGACCTGCACCGCGAAGATCAGCGGCTGCGCGATCTCGCTCGCCTCGATCCGCCGGTCCAGCGCGGGATCGTGCAGCAGGGCCACCAGATCGGCGGCCGGCTCGTCGTCGCCGGCCTGTGCCGCGACTTCGGCCGCGACCGCTTCGAACGCCGCGCGAAAGGCCGGGTCGGCGGCGAACAGGTCGCAGCCCATGCCGGGCCATTGCGCGCCATTGCCCGAGAACAGGAACGCGGTGCGTCCCGCCCGGTCGGGCGCGATGCCCTGCGCCACCCGGCCCGAGGCCGCGCCGCGCGCCAGCCCGTCGAGGTCGGCGGCCAGCGCCGCGCGGTCCGGTGCCAGCACCACGGCACGGTGGCGATGGGTTGCCCTGCGGTGCGCCGCGGCCGCGATCAGGGCGGCAGCCTCGTCCGGTGCCGCCGCGCCGATCCGCGCCGCCCAGGCGGCGGCGAGGCGCGCAAGGCTCTGCGCGCTCGCCGCGCTCAGGATCAGCGGCGCGGGCGGGGCGGTGGCCGGGATTTCGGGCAGGACCGGGCGCTCGGATGGCAGGGCCTCGCGCAGCACCGCGTGGGCATTGGCGCCACCGAAGCCGAAATTGTTCACCCCGGCTACCCAGGGCAGGCCATCGGCGCGCGGCGGGATCGGCTGCGCTACGGTCGCGATTGCGATGCCGATGTCGTCCGCACCGATCGCGGGGTTCAGCGTCTCGACATGCAGGCTGCGCGGCAGCAGCCGGTGTTCCAGCGCCAGCACCGCCTTCACCAGCCCGACGAGGCCCGAAGCGGGTTCGAGATGGCCGACATTCGACTTGGCCGAGCCGATCGGCAGCGGCCGGGCGCGCCGCCGCCCCAGCACCGCGCCGATCGCGCGCGCCTCGATCGGGTCGCCCACCGGCGTGCCGGTGCCATGCGCCTCGACGAAGGCGAGCCGGTCGGGGTCAAGGCCCAGCTTGCCGTAAACCTGCGCCAGCAGCGCCGCCTGCCGCTCGCCCGAAGGCAGGGCAAGCCCCATCGTGCGCCCGTCCGAATTCACCGCGGTGGCCATCACCACGGCGCGCACCGGCTGGGCGGCGGCGCGGGCATCGTCGAGCCGCCGCAGCACCAGAGCGACCGCCCCTTCGGCCCGCACATAGCCGTCCGCGGCAGCGTCGAAGGCGCGGCACAGCCCGCTGGGCGACAGCATCGCGGCGCGCGAGAAGCCGACGAAGTTGAAGGGTTGCAGAATCGCGTTGACGCCGCCGACGATGGCCGTGTCGGTCTCGCCCGCCGCCAGCCCGCGCACGGCCTGATCGAGCGCGTAGAACGACGACGAGCAGGCGGTGTCGACGGTGTAGCTCGGCCCCTTGAGGTCGAAGGCGTGCGAGATCCGGTTCGACAGGATCGAAAGCGTGTTCCCGGTCATGAACTGCGCCTCGATTGCGGCCGGGTCGCCGGCGAATCGCTGCGCGTGGTCGAGCGCCGAGGCGCCGACATAGACCCCGCTGCGCCCGGTCGCGAGCAGGTCGGGCGGCAACGCCGCGGCCTCGATCGCCTCGGCCGCGACCTCGAGCAGCAGCCGCTGCTGCGGGTCCATCTGAGCGGCCTCGCGCGCCGAAATGCCGAAGAAGCCCGGGTCGAAGTCCCAGATCCGGTCGATCAGGCCGGCGGCCATGGTGGCGCTGCGCCCGGCACTCCGCCGGACCGGGTCGAGGAACCGCGCGGTCGACCAGCGATCGTCCGGGATCGGGCCGATCGCGCTGCGCTCCTCGCGCAGGAGGTGCCAGAATCCGCCGTCGTCGTCCGCGCCGGGCAGCCGGCAGGCAAGGCCGACAATGGCAATCTCGACGTGTCCCACCATGCCCGCGTCGTGCCCCCCGAGGTCATGCCATGTCGCGCAACGGTGTCGTGCCGCCGGACAGGAAGGCTGACTTCGCACGCGCGGAATTAACGGCCCGTTAACGCCACTGGCACGACAGTGCCCCAAATTAAACGGGGCCCCAGACGAAACGGGGCGGCCGGATCGACGCGACCTGTCCCGCTGCGCAATGCGGCGGTGGCATGGTGGTTTCCTGGCGAGGCGGATGCCGGCCCCGTGGGGCGGAGCGCGGCAGGCGGAGTGGTGCATGGCGGACGGCAGGATGTCGGGCAACCGGGTGGTCGCGCCCGGATCGTCGGCCGGTCCGGGCCCGGGGCAAGGCCGGGCCGCGCCCGGGGGCGGCGCACCGGCCACTGCGCCCGGCGCCGTCGTGCTGGACGCCGCGGGCCTGGTGCGCCTCTATGGCCGGCACAGCGTGCTTGCGGGCGTGGACCTGCGCGTCCGCCGCGGCGAGACGATTGCCGTCCTCGGCCGGCGCAACGCCGGCAAGAGCGTGCTGGCGCGCGTGCTCGGCGGGCTCACGCCGCCGGATGCGGGCCGGCTGTGGGTGTCGGCGCCGGTCGCCCCGCCGGTCGGCAGCCCAGCGGGCTTCGGCGCCACGGCGAGCGTCGAGCGCGACCTCGGCTTCCACACCGGCGTCGACTGGAGCTACGCCTCGCT
>JAVVFE010000408.1:0-2832 GCA_032251175.1 Thermohalobaculum sp. | reverse complement strand
CCCGGGCGCCGGGGTCGCGGCGCAGCAGATCGGCAAGGCGCGTCTCGGCATCGGGCAGCATGGTGCGGAACTTGAAGCACCTGAACCGCCGCCCGCCACGCCCGACACGGCATTGCGCGAACAGCACCGGCCCGCCCTCGCGCAGCAACAGGGCCGCGATCGCCGCGAGCAGCGGCGCGGTCAGGATCGCGCCCGGAATCGCCAGCCCCAGGTCGATCGCCCGTTTCAGGCCGCGGCTGAGGCGGCGCTCGCCCATCGGCGTCAGGTCGGCGATCACGACGTCGGCCCCCACCACCTTGTGGACATGAAACCCGTGCCGCGACAGGCCGTCGAACGGCAACACCACGCTGTAGGGGCAGCCCGCCGCATCGAGATGCGCGATCGCGGCCTGTGCCTGCGCCTGCTCCCCGGCCGCAGGCGCAAGCAGGATCTGCACCCGCTCGGCCGGCACGCCGAGACGGGCCGCAAGCCGCCCCAGCAGCGCCAGCAGCCGGCCGGGATCGTGCCCGTCGATCTGATCGAACCCCATCGTCCGGGCAAGCTGCACATGGCCTGCGCGGCTTTCGCGCAGCTCGTGCATCATCAGGTCGGGCGCCATCCCCGAGCCGATCAGCACGACATGCGAGGTCATCGCGGCCCGCACCCCCGGCACGGCGCGCAGCGCGCTGCGCGCGCCGATCACCGACAGCGCCACAAGGGGATAGGCGGCGAAGAACCACAGCCGCGAGGAATGGTCCTTGATGGCGAACTGCATCGCCGCATCGAACAGGGCGACGAGCGCCACGCCCTGCACGATGCGCTTGATCTCCTCGATCTCCCAGGTCGCGCGGCGGTAGAGACCGCCGAAGGCGAACACGCCGATCATCAGCGCCGCGAGGATCGGCAGCTCGGTGCCGCGCCCGGCGATCGCGTCCGTCACCGGGATGGGCGCGACATCGAAGGCAGCGCGCACCGCGTCGGCGATCACGGCGCCGAGCGCGAAGGCGGCCGCGATCGCGGCAAGATCGGCCGCGACCGTGACTGCGCCGACCCAGCCCAGCCCGCCGGTCCGCGCCGCCCCGCTGCCGGTGGGGAAAGCGACACCAAATGCCGGCGCGCGGTCTGGCGCCGCGCCCGGCCGGACCCGCAGCACCGCACCATCATCCGCAAGACCCGCGGTCCGATCCAGAGCTGCCGAGTCCATCATGCGCTGGCCGCCTGAGCGGAAACCCGGAGAAGCGCCGGGGTTTCGATCACCATCCTGTGACTCCCCCTACCCAAAATAGGACACACTCCACCTCAAGTTGCAATGGCGCAGTGCCGACGGCGGGCGCTGACACCGGCGCGCGCGCCCTCCGCAGGTCACGCGGTGGCGCGGCGCGGCGCCTGACGCGTGCGGCCCGGGTCGTCCGGCATCCGCGCTGCGGCTTGTCGCACTGGAGAAAACGGGACCGGCCGATCCGGTCAGGCCTGACGCGATATGATGCAACGTCGTCTCGCCTCGATGAAATGATTCAATCTGCATTGGCCGGACGTCCAGCCGCCCTCGGAGAAAATGATCCGCCGCCGAACCGGCGATTCTTACGTTCGTGTTAACGAATAGGATCACCTGCCGGCCATCCGGGCAAGCGCCGCGGAATGTGTCCCCAAGTCAGACGCAAGTGCTGTGCCGGGCGTGCCCGAACGACACGCCCGCGCCGCCGCCCCGGGTCATCGCCCCTGCGCAAGGTTCCGCAGATACCTGCCATAGTCGGTCTTCATCAGCGGCGTGGCCAGGGCATCGAGCGCCGCGGCGTCGATATAGCCCATGCGGAACGCCACTTCCTCGGGGCAGCCGATCTTGAGGCCCTGCCGCTTTTCCAGCGTGCGCACGAATTCGCCCGCCTCGATCAGGCTGTCATGCGTGCCGGTGTCGAGCCAGGCAAAGCCGCGGCCCATCAGCTCGACCGCGAGGCTGCCCTCGGCCAGGTAGCGGCCGATCAGATCGACGATCTCAAGCTCGCCGCGCGCCGAGGGCTCCAGCGTCCGCGCGATCTGCGGCGCCCGGGCGTCGAGGAAATACAGGCCCGTCACCGCGTAGTCCGATTTCGGCGCGGCAGGCTTCTCCTCGAGGCTCACCGCCCGGCCGGCGGCATCGAACGCCACCACGCCATACCGCTCGGGGTCGGCGACCTGATAGGCGAACACCGTGCCGCCCGCAGCGCCCCGCGCCTCGGCCGCGGCCAGCAGTTCGGGCAGGCCGTGGCCGTGGAACACATTGTCGCCCAGGATCATCGCCGATGGCGCACCGGCCAGGAACGCCTCGGCCAGAAGGTAGGCTTGCGCCAGCCCCTCGGGCGCGGGCTGCACGATCCAGTCGAGCCGGAGGCCGAGCTGAGCCCCATCGCCCAGCAGCCGCTGGAACTGCGGCTGGTCCTGCGGCGTCGTGATCACGGCGATCTCGCGGATCCCGGCCAGCATCAGCACCGTCAGCGGGTAGTAGATCATCGGCTTGTCGTAGAGCGGCAGAAGCTGCTTCGACACCGCCCGGGTGATCGGGTGCAGCCGCGTGCCCGAGCCACCGGCCAGGATGATGCCCTTGCGTCCGCTCATCGGTCTCTCCCGCTCAGTTCGGCGACGATCGGGCCCAGCCCGGCGCGCCAGTCCGGCTGCGCCAGACCATAGGTTTCGGCGATCTTCGTGCAGTCGAGCATCGAGTTCAGCGGCCGGCGCGCCGGTGTCGGCCAGTCGGCGGTGGCGATCGGCTCGATCACCGGAGGCCGGATCCAGGGCGCCCGCGCGAAGATCTCGCGGCTGAAGCCATGCCAGCTCGTCTGCGGCGCACCGCAAAAATGGAACACGCCGCCAACCCCG
>JAVVFE010000407.1:0-2838 GCA_032251175.1 Thermohalobaculum sp. | reverse complement strand
CTCACCTGCTCAAGCCCCCATGCAGCGCCGGCTGGTCGAGCGCGGCAAAGCCGTAATGCCGCAGCCAGCGCAGATCCGACTCGAAGAAGGCGCGCAGGTCGGGAATCCCGTATTTCAGCATCGCGATGCGGTCGATCCCCATGCCGAAGGCAAAGCCCTGCCACGCCGCCGGGTCGATCCCCGCCGCCGCCAGCACCTTGGGATGGACCATGCCCGAGCCGAGGATCTCCAGCCAGTCGTCGCCCTCGCCGATGCGCAGCTGCCCGCCCGCCCAGGAGCAGCGGATGTCGACCTCGGCCGAGGGCTCGGTGAACGGGAAATGCGAGGCGCGGAAGCGCAATTCGACCCCCTCGACCTCGAAGAAGGCGCGGCAGAACTCCTCCAGCACCCATTTCAGGTTCGCCATCGAGATCGCGCGGTCGATGCACAGGCCCTCGACCTGATGGAACATCGGCGTGTGGGTCTGGTCATAGTCGCAGCGATAGACCCGGCCCGGCGCGATCACCCGGCAGGGCGCGCCATGCGCCGTCATGTGGCGGATCTGCACCGGGCTGGTGTGGGTGCGCAGCACATGCGGCGCCCGCGCGTCGCCCGCGGCGCGCGCCATGTAGAAGGTGTCCATCTCCTGCCGGGCGGGGTGCTCGGGCGGGATGTTGAGCGCGTCGAAATTGTGCCAGTCGGTCTCGATCTGCGGCCCCTCGGCGACGCTGAAGCCAAGGGCTGCGAAGATCGCGATCACCTCCTCGGTGACCTGGCTCACCGGGTGGATGGTGCCGGCGCGGGCGGGGCGCGCCTCCAGCGTCACGTCCAGCCACTCGGCCCTCAGCCGCTCGGCCAGCGCCGCATCGGCCAGCGCCGCGCGGCGCGCCCTGACCGCCGCCTCGATCTCGTCCTTCAGCGCGTTGAGCACGGGGCCCGCCGCCTTGCGCGCCTCGGGCGCCATCCGGCCCAGCTCGCGCATCATCAGGCTGACCTCGCCCTTCTTGCCCAGGGCGGCCACGCGCACCGCCTCGATGGCGGCCTCGTCGGCGGCGCCGGCGACATCGGCGAGGTATTTCGCGCGGATCGGGTCGAGGTCCTGCATCGGCTCTGTCCTCTGGCTGATGTGCCGCCGATTAGCCGGGCGCGCGCGAAAACACAAGCCGCGGGCGGGGATGGCGCGCCAACGCGGGATCGTGATGGGCGGGCGGAGGCGCTTTGCGTTACCATTGCACGACGGGAAGGCCGCAGGCAGGGCCGCTGGCCCGCCGGCCTTCCGCAGGAAATTGGGAGGCATGCCATGATGGCCCGCACACTGACCCCGCCGATCGACGACAGCCACGGCATCCGCGCCCCCGCGCGCATCCGCCGGATCGGCCCGAACGACATCCGCGCGGCGCTGGCGCGCGGCTGGCACGATTTCCTCGCGCGCCCCTCGCACATCGTCGCCCTGTTCGTGATCTATCCGGCCATCGGCTTCGTGCTGACCTTCGCAGCGTTCGACTACGCGCTGATGCCGCTGCTGTTCCCGATCGTCGCGGGCTTCGCGCTGATTGGCCCGATCACCGCGGTCGGCGTGTTCGAACTCAGCCGCCAGGGCGAGAGCGGCCCCGCCCCGCGCCTTGCCGATGCGCTGGCGGTGCTGATCGGGCCGTCGATCGGCGCGATCCTGCGGGTCGCGCTGGTGCTGCTGGGGCTGTTCACCCTGTGGCTGGTGGTGGCGCAACAGATCGTGTTCGCGACCATCGGCGAACAGGCCCCCGACGGCATCGGCCCGTTCCTGCACCAGGTCGCCACCACCGCCGAGGGGCGCATGATGTTCGTGCTGGGCAACGGGCTGGGGTTCTGCTTCGCGGTCGCGGCGCTGGCGATCGGCGTCTTTTCGCTGCCGATGCTGGTGGACGGCGAGACCAGCGCGCGCGACGCGGTGGTGACCTCGGTGCGCGCCTGCCTCGCCAATCCGGTGACGATGGCGATGTGGGGCCTGGTGGTGGCGGGCCTGCTCGCGGCCGCGATTCTGCCGGCCTTCGCCGGGCTGCTGGTCGTGCTGCCCTGGCTGGGGCATGCGACCTGGCACCTCTACCGCGCGACGATCGACCGGACGGGCTGAACCGCGGGCGGCGCGCCCGGATCGCGCCACGCGCGCTCGGGCAGCGGCGCGACGGGGCGGCCCAGGATGGCGGCGGCGAGGATGCTGGCCGCCAGCCGCGCGCCCTCGGCCGAGGCGTGATAGCCATCGCCCGCGTGCAGCGCCGCGGCGCCGGGGCGGGCGGCGACCGACAGGAACGCATCCCCCACGCCGGCGACCCGCGCGCCGATGGCCTCGGCCATCTCGGCATAATGGGCGCTGACGCGCGCGGTCATCTGCGCAGGCGTCGCCGGCATCCCCTCGGCGGCATAGAGCGGATGGCCCGGCGCCCGCGCCCAGGTCGCGAACAGCACCAGCCGCGTCGGGCGCGGCGCGGGCTGACCCGTCCCTCCCGCGCCAGGCGCGGGCTGACCCGTCCCTCCCGCGCCCGGTGCGGCAGACCCCGCCGCCTCCTTGCCCGGCACGGCAGGCCCCGCGCCCGGCGCGGCAAGGCCGAGGGACGTGTCGCGCTGGCCTCCCTGGTGAACTTGCTCGGTGAGTCGCGGGCCATGCGCTGGGACGCGGACGAGCCCGAGGCGGTGGCCACGCTGGCCGGGCGTGCACTGGTCGAGCTGTCCGGCAAGCGCCTGCCTCCCGATCCCGAGGCCCATCGCCCCGAGCGCCTCTACCTGGACCTGCCCGGAATCTGGGTGGGACGTCGCTTCGAACGGCCGATTCCCGTCGGCGACGGCCTGCTGCGCGACGTCCGCATCGGTCAGAACACGCGGACC
>JAVVFE010000406.1:0-2842 GCA_032251175.1 Thermohalobaculum sp. | reverse complement strand
GCGACCCTGCCGGGCGGGGGGTGGTTAGCACGGCCAGTTACGAGGCCCGCGCTTTCGGCTGTGGCTCGGCCATGCCGATGGTCACCGCTTTGCGGCTTTGCCCGGGCGCTATCGTCTTGCCGGGCCGGCACGAGCGGTACCGCGAGGTCAGCGGGCAAATCTTCGAGATTTTCCGGCGATATACCCCCCTGGTGGAGCCCCTGAGCATCGACGAGGCGTTCCTGGACGTGACCGGAAGCAGGAGGCTCATGGGCGACGGCGAGCAGATCGCCCGGGACATCAAGGGGGCAATTCGTCGCGAGGTCGGCTTGTCTGCGAGCGTGGGCGTAGCGCCGAACAAGTTCCTGGCCAAGCTCGCCAGCGATATGGAAAAACCCGACGGTCTGACCGTTATCACGGAGGGCAACGTTCACCAGGTGCTCGACCCGCTGGCGATTCGCAAGCTCTGGGGCGTAGGCCCGGCTGGGGAAAAGCAGCTCGACCGCCTGAACATTCACACGTTCGGTCAGCTCCGCCTGGCGTCGCCGGATACGCTGAAGGCTGCTCTCGGCCAGGGCGGGCTGGATTTGCAGCGGCTGGCGCGCGGCGAGGATGGCCAGTTCGGCCTCGGGCCCGGGGTAGTCCACCCAGGCATAGAGGCAGCGCCGCCGCAGCGCGTCGGACAGATCGCGCGTGCTGTTCGAGGTCAGGATCACATGCGGCCGCGTCCGGGCGCTGATGGTCCCCAGTTCGGGAATGGTGATGGCGAATTCCGACAGCACCTCCAGCAGATAGGCCTCGAAGGCCTCGTCGGCGCGGTCGATCTCGTCGATCAGCAGCACCGGGGCGGCATCCTGCGTGATTGCCTCCAGCAGTGGGCGGCGCAGCAGGTAGGCTTCGGTGAATACCCGCTCCTCGTCGCCGGGCGCGCCCTCGCCGGCGGCGCGCAGGGCGAGGATCTGGCGCTGGTAGTTCCATTCATAGATCGCGTGGCCCGCGTCCAGCCCCTCGTAGCATTGCAGCCGGATCAGCCGCGTATCGAGAACCGCGGCCAGCGCCCGCGCCAGTTCGGTCTTGCCGACACCCGCCGCCCCTTCGAGCAGGAGGGGCCGGCCCAGCGCCACCGACAGGTGCAGCGCCATCGCCAGATCGTCGCCCGCCACATAGCCCGCCCCGGCGAGCCTGTCCTGCGTGGCGCGCCAGTCGCCCGGCGAACCTGCAGGTGCCTCGCCGGCGCGCCGGGAGGCGGGAGAAGCGACGCCCTCAGCCATGGAGACCGAGGTCGTCGGCGATCTTCCAGATACGCCAGTGATCATGCGGCATGTGGGCATGCACCAGACCGAAGGGGCGGAACGCATCCATCACCGCGTTCGAGAACATCGGCACGCCGCCGACGTTCGGGCTCTCGCCCACGCCCTTGGCCCCGATCGGATGGTGGGGCGATGGCGTCTCGGTGTGGTCGGTGGTGTAATGCGGCGTCTCCCATGCGGTCGGCAGGAAGAAATCCATCAGCGTGGCGGTCTTGTTGTTGCCGAGTTCGTCATAGGCGATCTCTTGCGCCATGGCGATGGCATAGGCCTCGGTCAGCCCGCCATGCACCTGTCCCTCGATCACCATCGGGTTGATGCGGGTGCCGCAATCATCGAGCGCGTAGACCTGCCGCACCGCGTGCTCGCCGGTGTCCACGTCGATCTCCATCACGCAGATATAGGCGCCGAAGGGATAGGTCATGTTGGGCGGGTCGTAGTAGCTGACCGCCTCCAGCCCCGGCTCCAGCCCCGGGATCGCCTGATTGTAGGACGCGAAGGCGATCTCGGCCATGGTCTTGAAGCGCTCGGGCGCGCCCTTGACCACGAAGCGATCGACGTCCCATTCGAGATCGCCCTCGTGCACCTCCAGCAGGTAGGCCGCGATCATCTGCGCCTTGGCGCGGATCTTGCGCCCGGCCATGGCGGTGGCCGCCCCCGCCACCGGGGTCGAACGCGAGCCGTAGGTGCCCAGCCCGTAGGGCGCGGTGTCGGTATCGCCCTCCTCGATGGTGATCTTGTCCGCCGGCAGGCCGATCTCGGAGGCGAGGATCTGCGCGAAGGTGGTTGCGTGCCCCTGCCCCTGGCTGATCGTGCCCAGCCGGGCGATGGCGCTGCCGGTGGGGTGGATGCGGATCTCGCAGCTGTCGAACATGCCCATTCCCAGGATGTCGCAGTTCTTGACCGGACCGGCACCGACGATCTCGGTGAAATGGGTCAGCCCGATGCCCAGCAGCTTGCGCGTCTTCCCGGCCCTGAAATCCGCGACCCGCTGCGCCTGTTCGGCGCGCAGCGCGTCATAATCCACCGCCTTCAGCGCCTTGTCCCAGGCGGTGTGATAGTCGCCGCTGTCGTATTCCCAGCCCAGGGCAGAGTGATAGGGGAACTGGTCGGCGCGGATGAAATTGATGCGCCGCAATTCGGCGGCATCCATCCCCAGCTTGATCGCCAGCACCTCGATCATCCGCTCGATGAAATAGGCCGCCTCGGTCACCCGGAACGAGCAGCGGTAAGCCACGCCACCGGGGGCCTTGTTGGTATAGACGCCGTCCACACCGCACCAGGCCACCGGGATGTCATAGCTGCCGGTGCAGATGTTGAAGAAGCCGGCGGGGAACTTGGTGGGGTCGGCGCAGGCGTCGAACGCGCCATGGTCGGCGGTGGTGTGACACCAGAGCCCGGTGATGCGGCCCTCCTTCGTGGCCGCGATGCGCCCCTGCATCCAGTAATCGCGGGCGAAGGCGGTGGCGAGCAGGTTTTCCATCCGGTCCTCGACCCATTTCACCGGTCGACCGGTGACGATCGAGGCGACGATGGCGCAGACATAGCCGGGGTAG
>JAVVFE010000405.1:0-2844 GCA_032251175.1 Thermohalobaculum sp. | reverse complement strand
CGGCGCGGCTTGCGGAAGCGCAGCAGCCCGGGGTCGATCAAAAGGACCGCGACGCGCCGCCCGGCCAGCGCCCGCTCGACCGCCCGGACGCCCATGGCGGTGGCGAAATCGAGCCGGTGCTGCGCCTCGCCGCCAGACCCCGCAACAGCCACCGTCGTCACCCGCGCGCCGAGCAGCGCGAACGACGCAGCCGCCCCGGCGCCGAGCGCCCCCGCGGCCCCCGCCGGGGGAAAGGCCGCGACGACCAGCGCCTCGGCCCGGCCTTCGCGCCGCGCCCGCGGCGGATCGCCAGCCGCCCCGGACACCGCCCCGGCGCACGGCGCCCCTGCCGACGCTGTCGTCATTCCAGAATCCGGCGCCGGTCGTGCCAGATCAGCGCCATGCCCAGCGCGATGCTGACGAGCACGACGGCGCCCAGGTAGAAGCGCGACAGCACCAAGTCGGGATACCCGGCGTAAACCCCGGTGCGGAACCAGTCGATCGCATGCAGCACCGGGTTCCATGCCAGCCAGCCGCGGAACTCGGGCGGCAGGAACGAGGGCACATAGAACACCCCCGAGATGAACAGCAGCGATCGCGACAGGATCGAGTAGACCCGCTCGACCGTCGGCAGGAACAGCACCGAATAGCCGCGCAACAGCCCGATCCCGAAGCCCAGCAGCGCGACAACAGCGAAGGCCTCGACGCAAGCCAGGATATCGGCCGGCACGCCGTGCAGGCGTTGCCAGTGCAGCACGCCGGCGCCGAGCAGCAGGCTCGAGACCACGCCCACCGTGAAGCGGAAGCCGACCGCCGCCAGCGCCGGTGCAAACATGCCCACGGTCGCGATGCGGCGCGGGTGGCCGAGGTTCTTCACCGCGCCCATCACCGCCGACGACGTCGACGTGTAGAGGTTCAGCACCGCGATCCCGGTCAGCAGGAACAGCGCGAAACTGGTGCCGTAGCCCGCCGCCCGGCCGATCACGCTGAACAGCACCATCAGCACCGCAAGCTGGGCCGCAGGCTCGACGAACACCCAGAACAGCTGCACCCCGTCGCGCTGGCTGCGCGGCACGAAGCTGTGCCACATCAGCGTCCAGATCAGGTTCAGACGAACCGCAATTGATCCTGCTGCCGAGGTTCCATACAAGTCGGTGTGCCCCTGGTCGCCGCCGCGCTGGCCTGGGCGATGCATATCGGCACGACCCGGCCGGTTCAAGCGGCGCGCGGCAAGGCCGCCGGGACGCCGACGGACGGCGGGCCGGGCACGACCCGGGATGCGAGGAACGATGAAGGCCGAGCCCGCCGAGACCCTCGTGCCGCAGGGCGCCGCGCGCCGGCGCCATCCGGACCCGGCCATCCGCCGGCGCAGCTTCTTCTGGCCGGTCGCGGGCTTTGCGGCCTTCGTGCTGCTGCCGGTGGCGCTGGCCGCGGCCTATTACTACCTGATCGCCGCCGACCGCTACATCACCGAATTCCGCTACGCCGTGCGCGGCGGGCCGGGCAGCTTCGGCACCGAGGCCGACCGGATCTCGGTCTCGATGGGCGCGGGCGCCGCGTTGCAGGCCGCGGCAGACAGTTTCATCCTCGAGGACTACCTGCGCTCCTATGCGTCGTTTGCAGATGTCGAGGCGCGCGTGCCCGACCTGCGGGCGCGGCTGGGCCGCGACGGCGGCGATCCAATTCGCCGCTACAGCCCCGACCTGCCGCCCGAGGAGCTGATCGACCACTGGAACGGGGCGCTCGACGTCCGGTTCGACGTGGTAACCGGGATCACCACCGTGGGCGTCGCCTTCTACGCGCCCGAGGATTCGCTCGCCGTGGCGCAGGCGCTGGTGGCCGAACTGGCCATCCTGGTCGATCGTCTGACCGAGCAGGCGCGCGCCGAGATGCTGGCCTATGTCGAGGGCGAGTTCGCGATCGCCGAGGACCGCCTGCGCGCTGCGCTCGACGCGATCGAGGCGTTCCGGCGCGAGAACGAGATCGTCTCGCCGACCGAGACCGCCGAGCTGGGCTCGACCGTGATCGCGACGCTGACCTCGCAGATCACCGAGGACCGGGTCCGGCTGCGGACGCTGATGCAGAACGTGCCGAACTCGCCGCAGATCCCGGTGCTGAGCGACCGCATCGCCAGCCTCGAGGCACAGGTGGCGGTCGAGCGCGCGGCGCTCGGGGGACATAGCGCCGACGCCGCCCTGCCCGGCCAGCTCAGCGTGTTCGAGCGGTTGCAGAGCGAGTATCAGATCGCCCGCGACAGTTATATCTCGACGCTCGAGCTGCGGCAGAAGGCGCGGGCGAACGCCACGCTCGGCATGGCGCAGCTGGTGGTCTTCGTCCCGCCGCGCCCGGCGGTCTGGTCGACCGAGCCGCTGCGCTGGCTCGCCGTGCTGATCGTGCTCGGCGCGGCCTTCCTGATCTGGCTGATCAGCCGGATCATGCTGGCCTCGATGCGCACGCCCTGACGCGCGGCGGCGTCAGGCGCGCAGGGCCGCCGCCCCGCCTTCGGCCATCGCCGCGCCGCGCCGGCGGCGGCGCGGCAGGAACAGGTCCTCGGCCGCGTCGATGCCGTCGACCGGCACGAGGCGCCCTGCCTCGAGCATCAGGCAGCGATCGGGCTCGGCCGCGCGCAACTGTCCGGCGGACGCGGTGAACCAGATCACGGCGGCGCGGGTGCGGGCGGCGCGGAACAGCGCCTCGAGGCGCGGCGTGACGCCGGGCGCATCGGGGAACAGGTTGGCGTCGATCAGGTAGACCTCCGAGGGCGTCAGATACCCCGCGCCGTGGGTGACAATCAGGCGCGAGGCGCTGTCGAGCCTGCCGAACGGGCGCGCGAGGATGTCCGGATCGTCGAGCAGGGCGCCGATG
>JAVVFE010000404.1:0-2870 GCA_032251175.1 Thermohalobaculum sp. | reverse complement strand
GGCGGCGTCGCCATCCTGCTGGGCCTTATAGATCGCCTCACCCAGTTTCATCGCCGCTTCGGTCACGTTCTGGATGCCGCTCTTGATCTTGTCGGCATTATCGCCTTCCAGCGTTTCCTCAAGCGCGCTGATCGCAAGTTCGATCGCCTCGACGGTGGACGGATCAACCTTGTCGCCATGATCCTGAAGCGATTTCTTGGTCGCGTGGATCAGGCCTTCGGCCTGGTTGCGCGCCTCGACCAGTTCGCGTCGGGCCTTGTCAGCCTCTGCGTTTGCTTCGGCATCCTTGACCATCTTCTCGATATCTTCATCCGACAGCCCACCCGAGGCCTGGATGGTGATATGCTGCGTCTTGCCGGTGCCCTTGTCCTTGGCGTTGACCGACACGATGCCGTTGGCGTCGATGTCGAACGTCACCTCGATCTGGGGCATGCCGCGCGGGGCGGGCGGGATTTCTTCAAGGTTGAACTGGCCGAGGATCTTGTTGTCGCTGGCCATTTCGCGTTCGCCCTGAAAGACGCGGATCGTCACGGCGTTCTGGTTGTCTTCGGCGGTCGAGAAGATTTGCGACTTGTTCGTCGGGATCGTGGTGTTGCGGTCGATCAGGCGGGTGAACACGCCGCCCAGCGTCTCGATGCCGAGGCTGAGCGGCGTCACGTCGAGCAGCACCACGTCCTTGACGTCGCCCTGCAACACGCCCGCCTGGATGGCGGCGCCGAGCGCCACGACCTCGTCGGGGTTGACGCCCTTGTGCGGCTCCTTGCCGAAGAACTTCTTCACCGCCTCGATCACCTTGGGCATGCGGGTCATGCCGCCGACCAGCACCACCTCGTCGATCTCGGCGGTGGTGACGCCGGCATCCTTCAGCGCCTGCTTGCAGGGCCCCAGCGTGCGCGCCACCAGGTCCTCGACCAGGCTTTCCAGCTTGGAGCGCGACAGCTTGAGGGTGAGGTGCTTGGGCCCCGAGGCGTCGGCGGTGATGTAGGGCAGGTTGATCTCGGTCTGGGCGCCCGAGGACAGCTCGATCTTCGCCTTCTCGGCGGCTTCCTTCAGGCGCTGCAGCGCGAGCTTGTCCTTGCGCAGGTCGAGCCCGTTGTCCTTCCTGAACTCGTCGGCAAGATAGTCGACGAGGCGCAGGTCGAAGTCCTCGCCGCCGAGGAAGGTGTCGCCGTTGGTGGATTTCACCTCGAACAGCCCGTCCTCGATCTCGAGCACCGAGATGTCGAAGGTGCCGCCGCCGAGGTCGTAGACCGCGATGGTCTTGCCGCCCTCGCGGTCGAGCCCGTAGGCGAGGGCTGCGGCGGTCGGCTCGTTGATGATGCGCAACACCTCGAGCCCGGCGATCTTGCCGGCGTCCTTGGTCGCCTGGCGCTGGGCGTCGTTGAAATAGGCCGGAACGGTGATGACCGCCTGGGTGACCTTCTCGCCCAGATAGCTCTCGGCCGTCTCCTTCATCTTCTGCAGGATGTAGGCCGAGACCTGGCTGGGCGAATACTTCTCGCCGCGGGCCTCGACCCAGGCGTCGCCGTTCTTGCCCTCGACGATCCGGAACGGGACCATGCCCTTGTCCTTCTCGACCGTCGGGTCGGAATAGCGCCGGCCGATCAGGCGCTTGACGGCGAACAGCGTGTTCTCGGGGTTGGTGACCGACTGGCGTTTGGCCGGCTGGCCGACGAGGCGCTCGCCGCCTTCGGTGAAGGCCACCATCGAGGGGGTGGTGCGCGCCCCTTCGGAATTCTCGATCACCTTGGGCTGCTTGCCGTCCATGATGGCGACGCAGGAATTGGTGGTGCCAAGGTCGATACCGATAACTTTGGACATGGGTCTGTCGCTCCCTTCCGGCGATGTCTGTCCGGGTCCGTGCGCGGCCCCCGGAACGCATCCCTGTGTGCTTGCGGTGTCACTCGAAACTGGCGGGTATATAAGCGGGTGGTCCGGGCCTCGCAAGACGGTGACCCGGCGCTGGGCGGACCTTGGCGGGAGCATCGCGTGCCGGTCGGGCGGAATGATGACGGGCCGTGCGAGGGCGGCGCGGGCGGGGCGACCGAGGCGGCGCTGCCTGCGGGCGTCGCGCTGCATGGCGGCTTTCTCGACCGCGCCGCGCAGGGCGCGATGGTGGCGGCGGTCCGCGATGTGATCGCCGCGGCGCCGCTGGTCCGGCCGGTGACCGCCTGGGGCCGGCCGATGAGCGTGCGGATGACCGCGGCCGGCCGGGTCGGCTGGGTGATCGCGCGCGGGCGGTATGCCTACGTCGCGCGCCACCCGGAAACCGGCGCGCCCTGGCCGCCGATCCCGGCATCGGTGCTGGCGGTCTGGCGCGCGGTGTCGGGCTGGCCCGGGGACCCCGATTGCTGCCTGATCAACTGGTATGGCGCGGGCGCCCGGATGGGCCTGCACCGCGACGCCGACGAGGGCGAGGCGGCGTTCGCGGCCCCCGTGGTCTCGATCAGCCTGGGCGATCCGGCGCGCTTTCGCATCGGCGGGCTGGCGCGCGGCGGGCCGACCACCAGCCTGGTGCTGCGCTCGGGCGACGTGCTGGCGATGGGCGGGCCGGCGCGACTCGCCTATCACGGCATCGACCGGGTGATGTTCGGCGAGGGCGATCTGCTGCCGGGCGGCGGGCGGATCAACCTGACGCTGAGGGTGGTGCGGTCGGTGTGAGTTTTCTTCACGCTCCCCACTTGCAAATTTCGTGGTGATCGATTCGAATACGGTTGTGAGCTTCGGTTGGCGCTTTGTTCAATCGAAGGGAAGCCCTGCCAATCGGCGGGGCTTCTTTCGTTTATACTAAGTAAATGATAAAACACAACAATTTGTGGAATTTTGGAGTTTATCCACAGAATGTAGTGCGACGTATTGACTCACCCCCT
>JAVVFE010000403.1:0-2891 GCA_032251175.1 Thermohalobaculum sp. | reverse complement strand
GGCATTGATCGCCTCGGGCGTGATGGCGCGTCCGGCGGTGGCGAAGCCGGGGTTGGCCTGGGGCAGCGGCACGAAGGGGTCGCCCGGCGTCGCCGCCTGCGCCCGCCCGGGAAGCCCCGCCAGCGCGCCCGCGGCCAGCATGCCGCCGCCCGCGGCCAGGATCGCGCGGCGGTTCCAGAACACCGTCTCGGGGGTCGCGGCGCTTTCGGGAAGCGCCCAGCGGGGCTTGCGGATGATGGGCATGGCACGATCCTCGCAGTTTCGGGCGACAGGGCGCTCGCCCCCGAAGATTTAATGCGCGAGACGCCCGGTGAAAGCGACAAACATCGCCGTATCTCGACCGGACATAAAAAAACCGGGCCACTTGGGCCCGGCCGAGTTCAACAGGGAGGTATCACAACCTGAAGCGACACCATTGGCGCCGCTTCACGAACTGAGATAATCGCTTGCCCCGGGCGCGGCAAGTTGCCGAACGGTCGCAGTGGCGCAAGACTGCTATGCCTTGCGCGCAACCCTCTGGCTCTCGTCCTGCGCGCGGGTGAAGTCCTCGACCTCGTGCAGGATGAAGTCGCGGAAGGCCAGAACCCGCTGCGATCGCCTAAGTTCTTCCGGATAAACGAAATAGACATGGATCGGCGGGCTGACCTCGTGCGGCAGGACGTTGACGAGATCGGGGTAGTCGCGCGTGATGTAGTCCGGCAAGGCCGCAACCCCCAGCCCGTTGACCGCCGCTTTCAGCACGCCGAAATAGCTGTTGATCCGCAGATGCGAGCTTCTTGCCGGCGAAGTGTGACTTTTCAGCCACTCCGCTGCCTCGTGCGGCTGGGGTGCGTCGGGGCTGTAGGTAATCAGGCGGTGCATCTCCAGCTCGCGCGCGTCGTGTGGCGTGCCCATGCGCGCCAGATAATCCTGGCTCGCATAAAGGCGCATGGTCACCTCCATCAGCGGCCGGCGGATCAGGTCTGCCTGGCTGGGCGAGGACAGCCGGATCGCCACATCCGCCTCGCGCATCGGCAGGTCCAGAACCGCCTCGGTCAGGATCAGGTCGACGCTGAGATTGGGGTGCTTCTCGAACAGCCGCTTGAGCCGCGGCGCCAGCCACAGCGTGCCGAACCCGGCGGTGGTGGTGACGCGCAGGTCGCCATGCACCTCGTCCTTCGAATCGCGCAGCCGGGCGCCGGCCACCATCAGCCGCTTGGCGATCGCGGCGGTCGCCTCGTAGAGGATCTCGCCCTGCTCGGTCAGCAGCAGCCCGCGGGCATGGCGGTGGAACAGGGTGACCTGCAACTGGTCCTCGAGCCCGCGGATCTGCCGGCTGATCGCCGACTGGCTGAGATGCAGTTGCTCGCCCGCATGCGTCAGGCTGCCGGCATCCGCGACCGCGTGAAACACGCGCAGCTTGTCCCAGTCCATGATGCCATCCCTGCCGCGGCCGTGGCCGGCCGTTCTCACCTGCCCGCGTCGGTTTGCGCCCGCGGCGGAACGGAGTATACCCACAAAGCGGCGTTTGGGCAGAAAAATGGGGATGCGATGAGAAGCGGGCGGCTGGGCGTCGTGCGGGCGCTGGTGGTGGCGCTGGCAATCCTTGCCGGGCAGGGGCTCGCGCGGGCGCAGGATGTGCTGGACGGGCGCTATACCGGGATCAGCGAGGCGGCCGGTGCCGCGATCGAGATCGCCCCGGACGCCGACGGCTTCCGCGGCGTGTTCTTCGACGCGCGCGGCCTCAGCCAGAAATTCGCCGCCGACCGGGTGGGCGACACCGCCGAGGCGGTGCTCGACATGGACGGCCGGACGGTGCTGATGCGCATGTCGCCACTGCCGTTCGGCGCCGAGGTGGCGCTGGTGCCCTTCGCGGCCGACGGCACGCTCGACATCGGCGGCTCGCGGATCGTGGCCTTCGTGCGCGAGGGCACCGACGTGCCGCAGCCGCCCGAGGGCTATGTGCCCCCGCCCGACGGCAGCGGCGGGCGGATCGCCGCGCTCAGCTTTCTGGTGTCCTACGAGTTCTGGGCGCCGACCGGCGTGCGCCACGGCTTCATGGCGCTGGCGCCCCGGCACCGCACGCTGATCCGGCTGTTCCCGGCGGTGCAACTCGACGTGATCTGGAAGCTGTGCCTCGCCCCCGGGGCCGACGACGCGCTGGGCATCGCGCTGCGCGGGCAGGGGGTCACTTGCGACGAGGTGATCGCCGGTATCGCCACCGCCCAGCGCACCGGGCGGTTCGACGCCTACAAGGCCGAGGTGGCGCAGCAGGCGGCGCAACTGCGCACCGCCGTGCGCTGTGCGGACAATTATGTGATGACCAAGTCGGTCTGCGACCGCGCGGCGCAGGATGTGAGCAAGGCTGCCGTCTCGCTCGAGACCGCGGCCACCGTGCTCAGGCGCTATCGCTGAGGCTCAGCGTGCGTAATGCCGGGCGCGGCGGTTCTTGCCGCCCCAGTCCTCGATCCACTCGAGCACCGGGCGCAACGCCTCGCCCTTCTGGGTGACGCGGTATTCCAGCCGCCGGGCGCCGTCATGCACCGGGCGCTTTTCCAGGATCCCCTCGTCGACCAGCCGCGCGAGCCGGTTCGACAGGATGTTGCGCGCCACCCCCAGCCGCCGCTGGAAGGTGTCGAAGCGCGTTACGCCGCGCAGCGCCGCCCAGACGATCAGCATCGTCCAGCTGTCGCCGATCTGGCGGACCGCATCGGTCATGGCGGTGATTTCGGACTGTTCGACGTCGGCCATTCTGCGCATCCTTGCCAGGGTCTTGGTTCTGCCATGCGGATAAAGATTTCATAGCATGGAAAGTGTCAACTTTTCCAGACAGGCGTGGCCCGCCATGCGCAAATGTGATGCAGGTTTCATTCCGAGACCGTTGCGCGGCCGCGGCCGGAGGCGGAAACCAG
>JAVVFE010000402.1:0-2899 GCA_032251175.1 Thermohalobaculum sp. | reverse complement strand
CACCACGCTCGCGCGCCTCAGTCCCCGCGGCCTCGCCGCCATCGGCCCCGCGGCCGAGACGCTGGCCCGCTCCGAGGGGCTCGAGGCCCACGCGCTTTCGGTGCGCCGCCGGCTCGACGCGCCGGGGGGCGGGGCATGACCGCGTTCGCCGCGACCGATCGCCTCGCCGGGGTCGAGCTGATCGAGGACCGCCCGCGCGCCCGCACGCCCGAGATCCAGCAGGAACTCGATGTCGCGATCTTCGACCTGGTCGAGGAGAACCGCTTCCGGGTCACCCCCCGCGACGGCGAGGCCGTGCCCCCTGGCCCCTACCGGCTGGGCATCGGCATGGCCGAGCGGATGCTGCGCCTCGAGGTGCGCGACCCGGGCGGCGAGGTGGTGGCGGAACTGCACCTGTCGCTCACCCCGCTCCGGGGCATCATCAAGGACTATTTCGCGATCTGCGAAAGCTATTTCGACGCCGTCAAACGCCTGCCCCCCTCGCGCATCGAGGCCATCGACATGGGCCGGCGCGGCATCCACGACGAGGGCGCGCGCATCCTTGGCGAGAGGCTGGACGGCAAGGTCGCGACCGACCACGACACCGTCCGGCGCCTGTTCACCGTCGTCTGCGCGTTGCAGTTCAGGGGCTGACGCGGGCATGGCCGACCTTCCGGGATCGGTGCTGTTCTGCTGCAACTACAACGTCATCCGCTCGCCGATGGCGGAAGGGCTGATGAAGCAGTTCTATGGCCGGCAGGTGTTCGTGCAGTCCTGCGGCGTGCGCCACGAGATGGAGACCGACCCCTTCACCGTCGAGGCCGCAGGCGAGATCGGCGTCGATCTCAGCCGCCACCGGCCGAAAAGCTTCGCCGACATGCTGGAATGGGGTGACGACATCGCCGCCTTCGACGTGATCGTGGCGCTGTCGCCCGCCGCCCAGCGCCAGGCGCAGGAACTGACCCGCCACGCCTCGGTCGAGGTGGTCTACTGGCCGATCCTCGACCCCAGCGGCATGGGCGAGCGGCGCGAGCAGCGCCTGGATGCCTACCGCGAGGCGCGCGACCAGATCCGCGCCCGCATCCTGCACCGTTTCGGGGCGCCGCCCGACGCGGACACCGCCGCGGCCGGGCCCGGCTGACCCTCGCGCATCCCGCCTGTTGCAGCCCTGCCGCGCGGTCTTGCATTTTTGCCGTCAAGGGGGCATGTTCCGCGCCGACCGCAGCCGGGCCTCCTCCGGCGGCGTCCAGCCCCACGGAGACTGCATGGCCAAGGAAGAAACGCTCGAATTCCCCGGGGTCGTGACCGAACTTCTGCCCAACGCGACTTTCCGGGTGAAGCTCGAGAACGGCCATGAGATCATCGCCCACACCGCCGGCAAGATGCGCAAGAACCGCATCCGCGTGCTCGCCGGCGACAAGGTGCAGGTCGAGATGACGCCCTACGACCTGACCAAGGGCCGCATCACCTACCGCTTCAAGTGAGCCTGCCCAAGCCCGGCCCGTCCGGGGCATCGAGCCCCGACCGGCCCGGCGGCGGCGATGCCGCCGCGCACCCCGCCCCAGATGCCATGACCGATACCCGGCCGATGCTGATCCTGGGGTCGGGCTCGCCGCGCCGGCGCGAATTGCTCGCCCGCATCGGCGTCGTGCCCGATGCCATCCGCGCGGCCGGGATCGACGAGACCCCCGGCAAGGCCGAGCTTCCCCGCCCGCACGCGCTGCGCCTCGCGCGCGAAAAGGCCGCGGCGGTGGCGGCGGATGCGCCGGCGGGCGCCTTTGTGCTGACCGCCGACACCGTCGTGGCGCTGGGTCGACGCATCCTTGGCAAGCCGCGCGATGCGGCCGAGGCGGCCGAGTTCCTGCTGATGCTGTCGGGCCGCGCGCACCGCGTGACCACCGCCGTCTGCCTGGTGGCGGGCGATCGCCTCGCCTGCCGCGCGGTCGAGACGCGGGTGAAGATGAAGCGCCTCTCGGACACCGAAATTTCGGCCTATCTGCGCTCGGGCGAGTGGCAGGGCAAGGCCGGCGGCTATGCGATCCAGGGGATTGCCGCCGCCTTCATCCCCGAGATCATCGGCAGCTATACCAATGTCGTCGGCCTGCCGCTGACCGAGACCATGAACCTGCTGACCGGCGCAGGCTACCCGGTGCCGCTGGAGGGCCCCGCCGCATGAGCGACGCGCGCATCCTGATCGAGACCCACCCCGAGGACGGGCGCACCCGTGCCGCGCTGGTCGTCGACGGGCGGCTCGAGGACCTGCTGGTCGACCCCCGCGCCGATGCCGCAGGCCCGCGCCCGGGCGAGGTCTACCGCGCGAAGGTCGACCGGCTGGTGCCGAATGCGGGCGGGGTGTTCGTGCGCCTGTCGCGCGACTGGCAGGGCTATCTGCGCGAGGCCAAGGGGATGCGCGAGGGGCAGTCGCTGCTGGTGATGGTCACCGGCCATGCCGAGCCGCACAAGGCCGCCCCGGTCACCGCGCGGGTGCTCTACAAGACCCGCCATGCGATCCTCACCCCCGGTGCGCCCGGCATCAACGTCTCGCGCCAGATCCGCGACGAGGCCGAGCGTGCGCGCCTCACCGCCATCGCGACCGAGGCGATGAACGAGACCGGCGACACCGGTCTGATCCTGCGCAGCAATGCCGAGGATGCCGGCCCGGCCGTGCTGCGCGCCGACATTGCGGCGGCCCGCGCGATGCAGGCCGAGGCCGAGGCGACCGCCGCGGGCCTGGTGCCCTCGACGCGCGCCAGCGCCGCCGCCACCGCCGAGCGCGACTGGGACGGCCGCGTCGAGGAAGGCCCGCATGTCTTCGAGCGCGCCGGGCTGCCCGACGAGATCGACGCGCTCGGCGACGCGCGGGTGCGCCTGCCCTCGGGCGGGTTCCTGCTGATCGAGCCGACAGCGGCGCTGGTCGCGG
>JAVVFE010000401.1:0-2913 GCA_032251175.1 Thermohalobaculum sp. | reverse complement strand
CCCCGGCACAGCGCGCAACACCGGAAGCCCCCGCGCCGAACCCGGCCAGCCCCAGCCCGATCCGGGCGCCGCCCCCGGCAGCGGCAGGCGTGGCGCTCCCCCCCCCGACACGCGAAAGGCCGCGCCTCGCGGCGCGGCCCCCCTGCCCGAAGGCGTCAGGCGCCGGGCGTCAGGCGAACCACCACCGTTCGATCAGCTTGTGGCCGTCCATGTCCCAGTTCGAGGCCAACTCGCCATGCTCGACCTTGGTCGACCGCGCGAACACATAGGACGAGAACATCGGGATGACCGAGCCGCCCTCGTCGCGGCAGATGATCTGCATGTCGCGGTAGATCTCGGCGCGCCTGGCGGGATCGAGCGTCGCCCGCCCCTCCGTCAAGAGCTTGTCGAACCGCTCGTTCGACCAGAACGCCTCGTTCCAGTCGGCGCCGGTCTGGTAGACCTGGCTGAACATCCAGTCCTCGGTCGGCCGCCCGCCCCAGTAGGACCCGCACCAGCCCTTCTTCATCCACACGTCCGACCAGTAGCCATCCGCCGGCTCGCGCACCACGTTGATGGTGATCCCGGCCTTCGCCGCGCTCTCGGAATACAGCACCCCCGCATCGACCGCCCCGGCAAACGCCGCCTCGGACATGTGCAGATCGACCGCCAGGCTGTCGAGCCCCGCCTTCTTCAGGTGGAACTTCGCCTTGTCGGCATCGAACGCCATCTGCTCGATGTCACGCGCGAGATACGTGTTCGCCGGCCCGATCGGGTGGTCGTTGCCCAGCGTGCCATAGCCCTGCAGGATCTTCTGCAGCAGGTCCTCGCGGTCCAGCGCGTATTTCAGCGCCATCCGCACGTCGTTGTTGTCGAACGGCGCCTGCGTCGTGATCATCGGCAGGGTGTAGTGCTGGTTGCCGTTGGTCTGCTCGACCGCGATGCCGGCCGCCTTCTTCAGCCGCTCGACCGTCTTGAGGTCGACGCGGTCGATCACGTCCAGCTCGCCGGTCAGCAGCGCATTGGTGCGCGCCGCCGCGTCGACGATGGCGATCTGCTCGACCGCATCGAAATGCGCCCGGTCCGACTTCCAGTAATCCTTGTGCCGCTCGTAGGTCGCGCGCACCCCCGGCTCGAACGAGGTGATCTTGTAGGGCCCGCAGCCGATCCCCTGGCTCCAGTCGATCTTGCCTTCCGACCCCGGCATGATCGGCAGGTGATAGTCCGACACGATGAAGGGGAAGTCGGCATTGCCGCCCGACAGCGTGAACACCACGTTGCCGCCATCCGCCTTGACGTCGGCGATCTGGTTCACGATCCCCGCCGCGGCCGACTTCGAGTCCGGCCCCCGGTGGTAGTTGATCGAGGCCACCACGTCGTCGGGCGTCACGTCCTTGCCGTTGTGGAAGGTCACGCCCTTGCGGATCTTGAACACCCACTGCGTGGCGTCCGGGCTCGCCTCCCAGCTCTCGGCCAGTTCGGGCGCCAGCTTGTTGTCCTGGCCGATCTCGGTCAGGTAGTTGTTGTAGATGAAGCCCTGGCCGATGGTGAAATCGTTCTCCCACACGCCGGGGTCGAGGTTGTCGGTCGTCGAGCCATGCCCGCGCCCGATCCTGAGCGTGCCGCCCTTCTTCGGCGTCTGCGCGAAGGCGCGCGGTGCCGCCATCAGCGCGGCGCCCGCGGCACCCAGCTTCAGAAGCTGGCGGCGGTCGAAGTCGGTCATGCGTGGTCTCCCTGCGGGGGCTTCTGACCCGTGCCCGCCCGGCCGCCCCCTTGGGGCCGGAGAGCTTCCCGAAAAGCACGCGGCCGGCCGCGTCGCGGGCCCCAGTCTTGTCGGAAATCCCCCGCCGCGCCAGAGCGTTTGCGACCCCCCCGCGCCGGTTTCGCCGCGGCGCGCGTTGCGCCCGGCCCGCTCGCGCGATATTGATCGCGCCCGAATCCCTCGACAGCCCGGAGACGCGCGCCATGGCCAGCTACCAGTATGTCTACCACATGGACGGCCTGACCAAGGTCTACCCGGGCGGCAAGAAGTGCTTCGAGAACATCCGCCTCTCGTTCCTGCCGGGGGTCAAGATCGGCGTGGTCGGCGTCAACGGCTCGGGCAAGTCCACCCTCCTGCGCATCATCTCGGGCCAGGACAAGGACTTCGCCGGCGAGGCCTGGGCGGCCGAGGGCGTGCGCGTCGGCTACCTGCCGCAGGAGCCCAAGCTCGACGACAGCCTCGACGTGCGCGGCAACGTCATGCTCGGCGTGGCTGCCCGGCAGGCCAAGCTCGACCGCTACAACGAACTCGCGATGAACTATTCCGACGACACCGCCGACGAGATGGCGCGCCTGCAGGACGAGATCGACGCCGAGAACCTGTGGGACCTCGACGCCCAGGTCGATGTCGCGATGGAGGCCCTGCGCTGCCCGCCCGACACCGCCCGCGTCGCCACCCTCTCGGGCGGCGAGCGCCGCCGCGTCGCGCTGTGCCGCCTGTTGCTCGAGGCGCCCGAGATGCTGCTGCTCGACGAGCCCACCAACCACCTCGACGCCGAGACCATCCAGTGGCTGCAAAAGCACCTGATCGAATACAAGGGCACCATCCTGATCGTCACCCACGACCGCTATTTCCTCGACGACATCACCGGCTGGATCCTCGAACTCGACCGCGGCCGCGGCATCCCCTACGAGGGCAACTATTCCTCGTGGCTCGAGCAGAAGGCCAAGCGGCTGGAACAGGAATCGCGCGAGGACAAGTCGCGCCAGAAGGCGCTGTCCTCCGAACTCGACTGGATCCGCCAGTCGCCCCGCGCCCGCCAGGCCAAATCCAAGGCCCGCATCAACGCCTATAACGAACTGGCCTCGCACTCCGAGCGCGAGCGCGTCGGCCGCGCCCAGATCATCATCCCGAACGGCCCCCGCCTCGGCTCCAAGGTGATCGAGGTCTCG
>JAVVFE010000400.1:0-2967 GCA_032251175.1 Thermohalobaculum sp. | reverse complement strand
AGAGCAGGTCCTTCAGCGTCTGCGCCGCGAGCGGCACGCCGGGCCTGAGGCCGGCATGGACGAACAGGTAGTCGCCGAGCCTGAGGCTGAGCCCGAGCCCGTCGAGGAAGGCGCGATGCGGCGCCGGCAGCGCCGCCGTCAGGATGGCGTGAAGCTCGCGCCGCCGGGTCCGACCGACCAGCACCGGCTCGCCCGGATCGGCGCCGTATTCGGCCAGCGTGGTGGTGCCGCCGTTGAACAGCCAGTTGTCGAAGGTGTCGGCGTCGGGATCGGCGAGGAACTCGATCAGATACTGGTCGTGGTTGCCGCGCAGGCAGACCACGCGGGGGTCGGCACCGAGCGCGGCCAGCATCGCGACCGCGCCGCGGCTGTCCGGGCCGCGGTCGATGTAATCGCCGACATGGACGATCCGCCAGTCGGGCACCGGCGCGTGCGCGAGGTGGTCCCGGATCAGCCGGTGCATGGTGCCGAGCGAATTGGTGCAGCCATGCACATCGCCGATGGCGTAGATGCGCAGCCCCTGGGGCGCGCGGGCGTCGGGCAGCATCACCATTCCCCTTCCCTCCCACAGACGCAAAACCCCCGCCGGTTACCCGGACGGGGGCTTCATGACTAGGCTATGTTCCGGTCCGTTGACCAGTGTGCCCTGTCGCGCCTCAGACGAGACCTTCGCGTTGAGCCTTCTTCCGCGCGAGCTTGCGCGCACGGCGGATGGCTTCAGCTTTTTCACGCGCGCGCTTCTCCGACGGCTTTTCGTAATGCTGCCGGAGCTTCATCTCGCGGAAAACGCCTTCACGCTGCATCTTCTTCTTCAGAGCACGGAGCGCCTGATCGACGTTGTTATCGCGAACCAGTACCTGCACCTAGGTCACCACCTTTCCAGTTCGATTTGCGTCGAGGTGGCCTATATACTGAGGGATGTGGCGCCTGTCCACCGCCCCGAGCGCCGGAACGAGAGAGCAAGTCATGGAAATCGCGCCGAAAACCGAGGACGACCATATTGCCGCGGCACGCGCGGCGCTGATTTCGGCGGCGTTGCCCCATGTCGCCTTCGACGGCTGGTCGGGCCGGACGCTGGCGGCGGCGATCACCGATTCGGGGGTCGACCGCGGGCTTGCGGCGCTGGCCTTCCCGCGCGGGGGGGTCGACATGGCGCTGGGCTTCCACCGGATGATGGACCAGCGGCTGGCCGAGGAGCTGGGCCGGGTCGAGCTGTCGCGCATGAAGGTGCGCGAGCGGATCACCTTTGCCGTGCGCCGCCGGATCGAGCTGGTCGAGCACCACCGCGACGCGGTGCGCCGGGGAGCGGCGCTGCTGGCGCTGCCGGTCCATGCGAAGGACAGCGCGGCGGCGATCTGGGGCACGGCGGACCTGATCTGGCGGCTGTGCGGCGACACCGCGACCGATTACAACTGGTATTCCAAGCGCGCAATCCTGGCGTCGGTCTATTCGGCCACGGTGCTCTACTGGCTGGGCGACGAGAGCGCGGGGGCGCAGAACACCTGGGGGTTCCTGGACCGGCGCATCGACAACGTCATGAGCTTCGAGAAGTTCAAGGCGCAGATGCAGGCCAACCCGCTGGCGCGCGCGGCGTTCTGGCTGCCCGGGCAGGTTCTGGGCAGGGTCCGCGCCCCCACGCGCTCGGGCGGCGGGGTCTGATCCCGGGGCGCGCAGCCGCACGCGCCGCACCTGGCCCCTCCTGACGGTGACGATGGGCACGAGGCCCCGGCTCGGGGGCCGGGGCAGCGGCGTCTCTCGTGCGGATGAGGCGGTGTCGCGCGCGCGGCTGACGCGCGGCCCTCGCGGTGGGCGCGAGGCCCCGGCTCGGAGGCCGGGGCGGCGGAGTCGCGCGTGCGGATGAGGCGGTGTCTCGCGTGCGGCTAACGCGCGGCTGCCTCGTGATCCTGCCGGCGCGACCCGGCCGGGGCCTCAGCGGCGTGGGCTGATGCGGGTGACGTGCCCCATCTTGCGGCCGGGCCGGGTCTCGAGCTTGCCGTAGATGTGCAGGCCCCCGCCCTCGGCCGCGAGGCGGGGCCAGGCGTCGATCTCGTCGCCGATCAGGTTGGTCATCGCCGCGTCGGAATGGCGCTGTCCGTCGCCCAGCGGCCAGCCGGCGACGGCGCGGATGTGCTGTTCGAACTGATCGACGACGCAGGCCTCGATGGTCCAGTGGCCCGAGTTGTGGACCCGCGGTGCGATCTCGTTGACCATCACCTTCTTGCCCGGGACGTGGAACATCTCGACCCCCATCACGCCGACATAATCGAGCGCGGTGAGGATGCGCCCGGCGATCAGGATCGCGTCTTGCAGCGCGCCCCGGGGCAGGCCTGCGGGCACCGTGGTTTCGCGCAGGATGCCGTCGCGATGGACGTTGCGGCCGGGGTCGTAGCACACCACCTCGCCCGAGGCGCCGCGCGCGGCGATCACCGAAAACTCGGCGGTGAAGGGCACGAACCCCTCCATGATCGCGGGCAACGCGCCAATGCGGTGCCAGGCGGCCTCGACATCGGCGGGGCCGGAGATCCGCGCCTGGCCCTTGCCGTCATAGCCCAGCCGCCGGGTCTTGAGGATCGCCGGCGCCCCGGTGCGGGCGAGCGCGCCGAGCAGGTCGCTGTTGCGGTCGACCTCGGCCCAGGGCGCGGTGGCGATGCCCAGATTGTGCAGGAAGCGTTTCTCGTCCACCCGGTCCTGCGCGATTTCGAGCGCGCGCGGGTTGGGGCGCATCACGGTGGCGAGCGACAGCACCTCGGCGGTCTGGGCGGGGACGTTCTCGAACTCGCAGGTCACCACGTCGCATTCGGCGGCGAAGGCGCGCAGCGCCGCCTTGTCGTCATAGGCGGCCTTGGTCACGGCGGCAGCCACGGCGCCGGCGGGCGGCAGCGGCGCGGGCTCGTAGATATGCACGCGAAAGCCCAGCCGCGCGGCGGCGATTATAGGCGATGATGAGGGCGCAAGTGCCCTTGCGCC
>JAVVFE010000399.1:0-2987 GCA_032251175.1 Thermohalobaculum sp. | reverse complement strand
CCCGCCTCGACGCCAACCCCGCCGACCACCAGGCGCGCTACGACCTCGCGTTGGCGCTGATCGCCGAGAAGGATACCGAGGGCGCAATCGACCAGTTGCTCGAACTGTTCCGCCGCGACCGGGAGTGGAGCGAGGCTGCGGCACGGACGCAGCTCTTCAAGCTGTTCGACACGCTCGGCCCCAAGGATCCGCTGACCCAGAAGGGGCGCCGCCGGCTCTCCTCGATGATCTTCGCCTGAAAAGGATGCCCGATTGACCCGGCGCTTCGCCCTCGCAGACCTTCCCGAAGTCATCCCGGTCTTTCCGCTGCCGGGGGCGCTTCTGCTGCCGAGGGCGCGGTTGCCGCTCAACATCTTCGAGCCGCGGTATCTGGCGATGCTCGACGATGCGCTGCGCTCAGACCACCGGCTGATCGGCATGGTGCAGCCCTACGAAAACTCCGGCCAGCCGCCGCGGCTGCACACCATCGGCTGCGCGGGGCGGGTGACCTCGCTGTCCGAGACCGAGGACGGGCGCTACCTGATCGCGCTGACCGGCATCAGCCGCTTCCGCATCCGCGGCGAGCTTGACGGCTTCACGCCCTACCGGCGCGTGCGGGCCGAGTGGACCGATTTCGCGGCCGATCTGGGCAGGCCGCAGGGCGATGCGGGCTTCGACCGCGCGGCGTTCCTCGACACCCTGCGCCGCTATTTCGAGGCGTCGCACCTGTCGTCGGACTGGGACGCGATGCGCGATGCCGAGCCCGAGATGCTGATCAATTCGCTGTCGATGATGTGCCCGTTCTCGGTCGAGGAGCGCCAGGCGCTGCTCGAGGCGCCGCAACTCTCGGATCGCTGCGACACGCTGATCGCGCTGATGCAGTTCGCGATCGCCTCGGGCGGATCGGACGGCAGCAAGGTGCAGTGATGGCAGAGACCCAGGAACCGACCGACGACCCCGTCGCCCGGCCCGCGGCCGAACCCGGCGAGGCGGTGTCGGCGAAGCTGATCGAGTCGCTGGTCTGCCCGGCGACGGGGGCCAAGCTGGTCTACGACCGCGCGCGGGGCGAGCTGGTGTCGAAATCGGCAGGGCTCGCCTATCCGATCCGCTCGGGCATCCCGATCATGCTGATCGACGAGGCGCGCAAGCTCGACGACTGAGCCGCGGCCGATGCGGTCCCGCGCAAACGCGAAGGGGCGGCCGAAGGGCCGCCCCTGATGCATGGCGCGAGGGGTGCTGCTCAGTTGGCCGCGGCCTCGTCGCGGGCCTTGTAGTTGGTCTTCTCGACGATGCGGGCCGACTTGCCGCGGCGCGCGCGCAGGTAATAGAGCTTGGCGCGGCGGACCTTGCCGCGGCGCACCACGGTGATCGAGTCGATGTTGGGCGAGTGCAGCGGGAAGACGCGCTCGACGCCCTCGCCGAAGCTGATCTTGCGCACGGTGAACGAGGCGTTGAGGTTCGCGCCGCCGCGGCGCGAGATGCACACGCCCTCGTAGGCCTGAACGCGCGCGCGGGTGCCTTCGAGCACCTTGTAGCCGACGCGGATGGTGTCGCCCGGCGCGAAGTCGGGGATGGATTTGCCGAGCGCCGCGATGTGCTCGGCCTCGAGCTGCTGAAGCAGGTTCATGGTCTCAGTCCTTCTTGTGCCCGCCTGTTGCGGCGGAGGTTTCGGCGTCCGAGAGCTCTGCGCCTCCTGCCGGGTCCGGCTGGGTGCCATGCACCCAGGCCCGCCAGAGATCGGGACGTCTTTCCTGCGTCAGCCTTTCGGCCTGGGCATGCCGCCATTCGGCGATGCGGGCGTGATGGCCGGAGAGGAGAACCTCCGGTATCGCGCGCCCCTCCCAGACCTGGGGCCTCGTATACTGCGGGTGCTCGAGAAGCCCCCGCGAGAAACTTTCCTCGGCCGTGCTGGCCTCGTTCCCCAAAACCCCGGGACGAAGCCGCAGGACCGCGTCGAGCAGGACCATCGCCGCCAACTCGCCCCCGGTGAGGACGTAGTCGCCGATCGAGACCTCCTCGACCTCGCGCGCGTCCAGCACGCGCTGGTCCACGCCTTCGAACCGGCCGCACAGAAGGGTGACCCCCCCGGCCGCCGCCAGCCGCCGCGCCATGGCCTGATCGAACACCCGGCCGCGGGGCGACAGATAGATCAATGGCCAACGCGCCCGGTCGCCGGCCGCATCCGCCATCGCAAAGTCGATCGCCGCCGCCACCACATCCGGCTTGAGGACCATGCCTGGTCCGCCCCCGGCGGGGGTGTCGTCGACGGTGCGGTGCTTATTACGCGCAAAATCGCGAATGTCCAGAGGCTCGAGCCGCCACAGGCCGTCGGCCAGGGCCTTGCCGGTGAGGCTGTCGCCCAGCGGGCCGGGGAACATGGCCGGGAACAGCGTCAGCACCCGGGCGGTGAAGGCGCCGGGGCGGTGCAGGTCCTCCATCAGCGGGCGGGGCTGCGCGGTCACGCGCGGCTGGAACATGCCCTGGGAGCGGGGTTTCGGGGCGTCGGTCATGGCCCAGCGGTGTAGTGCAGCGGGCGGTGCCTCGGCAAGGGGAACGGCACGGGGTGGCGGGTGTGAAAGGGCGGGGCTTTCACGCGTGAAAGCTATGTCAACTATATGATTATAAACAATAAAATTATTATTTTAACCAATTGATGCGGGGTGTGGGAGATGGATCATCCGACCGGGGCTTGGGGGCGAGGGGCGGGGGCTGGGGTGGTGGGAGCCGGATCGGTCGGGGCGATGGAGGGAGTGGCGAGCGCCTCGGGTCGTGGCGCGGGGAGGGGTGAGGGGCGAGGTCTCGGGTCAGGCGCGAGGCGGCGGGGAGGAGGTGAGGTCCTGGGTCAGGCGCGCGACGGCGTGGGAAGTGGGGCGAAGTCTCGGGTCAGGCGCGAGGCGGCGGGGAGGAGGTGAGGTCCCGGGTCAGGCGCGGGACGGCGTGGGAAGTGGGGCGAGGTCTCGGGTCAGGCGCGAGGCGGCGGGGAGGAGGGCGAGATCCCGGGTCAAGCC
>JAVVFE010000398.1:0-2989 GCA_032251175.1 Thermohalobaculum sp. | reverse complement strand
CCACCAAACGCGCGACATTCGCCCGGCGCCTCGCCGCGCGCGGCCTGCCGCCCGCCGCCATCGCGCGGCTCGCCTGCCCGATCGGCCTGCCCGGCCTCGCCGACAAGCGCCCGGCGGTGATCGCGGCCTCGGCCGCCGCCGACCTCCTGATCCGCGACCGCACGGCCGCCCAGCGGCTCGCGAGGGGCCCATGACCCGCATCCTGCGCGGCCCGCTGCTGCGCTTTCGCGCCGACCCCTTCACGGAGGGAGCCGAGGCCGCGCTCGGTTGGCACGACGACGGCGCCGTCGCCTTCGCGGACGGGCGCATCAGCGCCGTGGGCGAGGCGGCCCACGTCATCGCCGCCCACCCGGGCGCCGAAGTCACCACCACCGGCGGCCACCTGATCGCGCCGGGCTTCGTCGACTGCCACCTGCACTACCCCCAGACCGGGATCATCGCGTCCTGGGGGGCGCAGCTTCTCGACTGGCTGAACACCTACACCTTCCCCGAGGAGTCGCGCTTCTCCGACCCCGCCCATGCCGCCGCGACCGCCCGCGCCTTCTTCGACCTGACGCTCGCGCACGGCATCACCACGACCGCCAGCTACTGCACCATCCACCCCGCATCCGTGGACGCCTATTTCACCGAAGGCCGCGCGCGCGGCCTGCGCGCGGTGGGCGGGCGCACCATGATGGACCGCAACGCGCCCGACACGCTGCGCGACACAGCCCAGACCGCCTATGACGAGTCGAAGGCGCTCATCGCCTGCTGGCATGGCAAGGGCCGCGCCACCTACGCCGTCACGCCCCGCTTCGCCCCCACCTCGACCCCCGCTCAGCTACAGGCCGCGGGCGCGCTCTGGGCCGAGCACCCGGATTGCCCGATGCAGACGCATCTGAGCGAAAACCACGCCGAGATCGCGTGGGTAGCAAAGCTCTTCCCCGACGCCCCCGACTATCTCGGCGTCTACCAACGCTTCGGCCTCGCCGGCCCCGGCGCGGTGTTCGGTCATGCCATCCACCTGACGGCGCGCGAGCGCGCGGCGCTGGCCGAGTCCGGGTCGGGCGTCGCGCATTGCCCGACCTCGAACCACTTCCTCGGCTCGGGCGAATGCGACGTGGCGGGGCTCAAGGGCCTCGGCATCCCGGTGGGGCTCGCGAGCGATGTGGGGGGCGGCTCGTCCTTCTCGATGTTCGACACCATGAAGGCGGCCTACGAGATCGGCCAGCGCCGGGGCGTCGCCCTCTCGCCCGTCCACCTGTGGTGGCTCGCGACCGAAGGTGCCGCCCGCACGCTGCGCTTGTCCCGCCATGTCGGCAATCTCGAACCCGGGCGCGAGGCCGACCTGATCCTGATCGACCCCGCGGCCACCCCCCTCCTCGCCGCCCGCACCGCACGGGCGCAGACACCGGCGGAACTGATGTTCGCCCTCATCGTGCTGGCCGATGACCGCGCCGTGGCGCAGGTCTGGTCGGCCGGCCGGCCGGTCCACACCCGCGCGCCTGTCAGATAACCGACGCTGCCTGTCGCAATCCCGGGCGACTGCGGCGCCCCGCCTGCCGCAGCATGGTCGCGGTTCAGCCATCCCCACCCGGAGGCCCGCGATGACCGATATCCCCCGCATCCCCGCCCGTCCGCTGGTCGCCCCCGCCTCGGGCGCCGACTGGCATCAGGCCGTGGCCGCCGTCACCGGGGCCGCGACCGGCTCGGGCTTCATGACGCTTGCGGGCGTCGAGGACGCGCTCGGCCTGCCCGCGGACATCCACGCCCGCCTGCTGCGCTTCTTCACCCTGCCCGACGATACGAAACTCGCCCTCGCCCGCCAGAAGTTCATGCCCGCGAACCGCAACGTCTATCGCGGCCTGTTCCCGGTGCAGAACGGCGAGACCACCTGCAAGGAGGGGATCGACATCGGGCCCGACCTGATCGACCCAGCCCGCGCCGGCGACGGCGCCGACCCCCTGACCGAGCCCACGCCGCTGCCGCCCGAAGCAGCCCTGCCCGGCTGGCGCACCGATGCCGTCGCCTATTACACCGCGATGGAGCGCCTCGGCCGCGCGCTCTGCCGGGCGCTCACGCAAGGGCTCGGCGCCCCCGCCGGCGCGCTGGAACCCTTGTTCGTCAACGGCATCTCGACCCTCAGACTGATCCGCTACCCCGAGCGCACGCCCGACACCCTGCCCGCCGACCGCGCCACCGTGACGGTCGCGGGCGAGACCCGCATGATCGTCGGCGCCCCCCATTGCGACAGCGGCTTCGTCACGCTGCTGTGGCAGGACCCGACCGGCGGCCTGCAGGCCCGCGGCCCCGATGGCGGGTGGCGCGACGTGCCGCCCATCCCGGGCGGGCTCGCGGTCAATTTCGGGCGGATGCTGTCGGACTGGTCCGGCGGGCGGGTGAAGGCCACCGAGCACCGCGTGCTGGGCGGCCTCAAGGAACGCTGCTCGATCCCGTTCTTCTTTGAGCCCGCGGTCGATGCCCGCATCGTGCCGCTCGGCGGGGCCGAACCCTTCGTCTACGGCGACAAGCTGTGGGAGTGGACCACCCGGTTCGTCGAGTTCCGCGGCGTCCAGCGTCACCGCGCCGCCTGACCCCGGGCTCAGCCGTCCCTCAGCACCCGCTCCAGCGCCGCCTGCTCCTCGGTCGAAAGCGGCGCGTCCGAGGGGCGGGCCTGCGGCGCGCGGCGGCGCAGGTAGACCACCGCCACCACCCCGCCGAAGACCAGCAACACCGGCCCCGCCAGCCAGATCACCAGGTTGAAGCCGCCGAACGTGGGCTTGAGCAGCACGAACTCGCCATAGCGGTCGACCAGGTATTGCTTCACCGCGGCATCGCTGTCGCCCGCCACCACCCGCTCGCGCACCAGGATCCGCAGGTCGCGCGCAAGCTCGGCATTCGAATCGTCGATCGACTCGTTCTGGCAGACCAGACAGCGCACCTCCTTCGAGATCTCGCGCGCCCGCGCCTCCAGCACCGGATCGGCCAGCATCTCGTCGGGTTGCACCGC
>JAVVFE010000397.1:0-2994 GCA_032251175.1 Thermohalobaculum sp. | reverse complement strand
GGCTGCCGGCGATCCCTGCCGATCTGGGGCGCCCGGCCGAGGCGGCGGCGCTGGTCGAGGCGATGACCGCGGCGCATGGCGCACCCGCCATCGTGGTGAATGCCGCGGGCGGGGTCTGCGGCCAGACCGGCCGCCCGCTCGAGGACATCGCCGAGCCCGACTGGCGCGCGATCTTCGCGGCCAATGTCGACAGCGCCTTTTTCCTGTCGCAGGCGGTGGCGCCGGCGATGAAGGCGGCGGGCTGGGGCCGGATCGTGACCATCAGTTCGGGCGCGGGGCTACGGCCCAGCCTGACCGGCATCCAGGCCTACACGGCGGCCAAGCACGCGCTGGTGGGCCTGACGAGGCAGTTGAGCCAGGAACTCGGGCCGCATGGCGTCACGGTCAATTCGGTGGCGCCGGGTTTCGTGCGCTCGAACCCCGCGACCGAGCGGCAGTGGGCGGCCTATGGCCCCGAGGGCCAGCGCCGGCTGATCGAGCGCATCCACACCCGCAGGCTGGGCACCCCCGCCGACATCGCCGCCGCGGTGGCGTTCCTTGCGGGCGACGAGGCGGGCTGGATCAGCGGCCAGATCCTGTCGGTCGACGGGGGCGTGGCGTGAGCGACCCGGTCCTTGGCCATGCGCTGGCCGGGCGGGACGCGCTGATCGCCCGGCTTGAGGCGCTGATCCGCTGCCCTTCGGTCGGCGTCGATCCCGCCGCCGCGGAAGGCATGGAGGCCGCGCGCCGCCTGATCGAGACCTGGGCGGTCGAGGCGGGCTTTTCCGGCCTGCGCCGCCTGTCTGCCCCGGATGGCAGCGGGCAGCCCGCGATCTATGCCGAACGGTGCGACGCGCCGGGCCGCCCGACGATCCTGGTCTATGGTCATTACGACGTGCAGCCGCCCGAGCCGCTGGGCGCCTGGACCACGCCGCCGTTCGAGCCCGCGATCCGCGACGGGCGGATGTTCGGCCGCGGCGCGTCCGACGACAAGGGGCCGGTGCTGGTGGCGCTGGGCGCGCTGGCGGCGTTTGCCGCGGTCGAGGGCCGCCTGCCGGTCAATGTAAAGCTGTTGATTGAGGGCGAGGAGGAGACCGGCAGCCCCTCGCTCGGCCCCATTCTCGACGCGCATTGCGACCTGCTGGCGGCCGACGCGGTGCTGTCCGCGGACGGCGCGCGCTGGCGGCCGGACCTGGTGACGGTCAATGTCGGCCACCGCGGCAGCGGCGGGATCGAGATCCGGGTGCGCACGGCGGTCAAGGACCTGCATTCCGGCCGCTATGGCGGGATTGTGCCGAACGCGCTGCATGTGCTGGCGCGGATCCTCGCGGGGCTGCACGACGGGCAGGGGCGGATCGCGGTGCCGGGATTTCTCGACGGCGTGGCCGAGCCCGACGCGGCCGCGCGCGCCGCGATCGCCACGATCCCGATGGACGAGGGCGCGCTCTATGCCGGCCTCGGCACCGCCCCCGCGGGCGAGGCGGGCTATGGGCTGCTCGAGCGGCTGTGGCTGCGCCCGACGCTCGAGGTCAACGGCATGTGGGGCGGCCATACCGGCCCCGGCGCGAAGACAGTCATCCCGCACGAGGCGCGCGCGAAGATCACGGTGCGCATGGTCGAGGGGCAGGACCCAGCCCGGGTGCGCGCGGCGCTGATCGCGCATCTGCACGCCGCCTGCCCGCCGGGCGCGCGGCTGGACGTGACCGCCGAGCGCGGCTGGGCCGGCGCCTATACCGTGCCGCCCGCGCATCCGCTGCTGGGCGCGGCCGAGGACGCGCTGGCGGCGACCACCGGCATGCGCCCGGTGCGGGTGCGGATCGGCGCCACCCTGCCGTTGGCCGATATCGTGCGCGACCGGCTGGGCATCGACACGGTGATGTTCTCGTTCGCCACCGCCGACGAGGATTTCCACGCCCCGAACGAGTTCTTCCGCCTGTCGGCGATCGACGGGGGGCTGACGGCCTGGGTTGCGATCCTGCGCGGGCTGGGGCGGCAGGACGCGGCCGGCTATGCGCCGTTCCGCCGCCCGCCCGCGCCCGTTGCGCCCGCGCCCGGCTGACCGTGGCCGCGGCGCCGACCGACAATCGCCGCGGCGCACTGTTGCTGGTGGCGGCGGCCGCGGTCTTCACCGCCGAGGTCGTCGTCGTGCGGTTGATCGGCGAGCGGGCCGGCAGCGCGCAGATCGTCGCCGCGCGCGCGGTGGTGCAGCTTGTGGCCGTCGCCGCGATCATCCTGGCGCGCAACCCGCGCCTGTTCGTCACTGCCCGACCCGGGATGCACCTGCTGCGCGGGCTCACCAGCCTGGTGTGCTGGTGGCTTTATTACCGCAGTTTCCAGAGCCTCGACATGGCGCTTGCGACGGTGCTGACCTTCACAACCTCGCTGTTCGTGGTGGCGCTGGCGGCGCCGCTCTTGGGCGAGGCCGTGGGGGCGCGGCGCTGGGCGATGACCGCGCTGGGCTTTGCCGGCGTCGTGCTGGCCAGCGGGGCGCGCGGCCTCGATGTCGAGCCCGGCCTGCTGTTCGGCCTGGGGGCGGCGGTTTCGGGTGCGGCGCTGGTGTTCCAGAACCGCGTGCTGGCGCGCACCGAGGCGACGCTGACGATCATGGTCTACATCGCCCTGATCGCCACGCTGGGAACCGCCCCGGTCGCGGCGCTCGACTGGCAGCCGCTGGGCGGGGCGACCCTCGCGCTGGTCGCGCTGGGGGGCGGGCTCGGGACGCTGGGCATGTTCCTCACGATCGAGGCCTACCGCACCGGCGAGGTCTCGGCGCTTGCGCCATTTCCCTACACGCGGCTGGTGTTCGCGGTGGCGGCCGGGGCCGTGCTGTTCGGCGAAGTTCCCACCCCCGCCACGCTGGCCGGGGGCGCGCTCATCATCGGCTGCGCTCTCGCGGTCAGCCGCCACGAACGCCGCCGCGGGCTGCGCGCGCCGGGGCACTGAGCGCGGTCGGCCCGGGGGCGGGTCGCGCAAGCAGGGGCGGGGCACTCCCTTCGGCCCGAGCGGTGCCCGGTG
>JAVVFE010000396.1:0-3018 GCA_032251175.1 Thermohalobaculum sp. | reverse complement strand
CGTTGCACCTGCGCCTTGCGGGCCAGTTTCTGCTCGCGGCGGAAGCTGTAGACGCCGCTGCCCATGATCAGCGCGGCGCCGGCCAGGGTCGCCGCCGCCGGCACGTCGCCGAACACCACATAGCCCAGGATCAGCGCCCAGATCATCACCGCGTAGCGGAACGGCGCGACGAAACCGATCTCGCCGAGCCGCACCGCCTTGACGCCGAAGTAGTAGCCGATGTTGACCGCGATGGCCGAGCCGGTCAGCAGCAGCCAGGTGTGGGCGTCGACCGGGCGCCAGTCCTGGAACAGCACCACGCCCCCACCCATCGCGCTGATCGTGGCGGCAGTGACGAAGACGACCAGCAGCGACGGCACGCCGGGCGAGAGCCTACGGGTCGCAAGCTCGCGCACGACGACGAAGACGACCGAGGCCACGGCGTAGAGCGAGGCGGTCGAGAACCCCTCGGCCCCCGGGCGCACGATCAGCAGCACGCCGGCAAAGCCCACCACGATGGCTGAGATGCGCCGCCAGCCGACCGGCTCGCCCAGGAACAGCGCCGCTGCCAGCGTGATGCCCAGCGGGCCCGATTGCAGGATGGCGGTGACATTGGCGAGCGGCATCTGGAACAGCGCCGTCAGGAACAGGACCGCCGCCAACATCTCGCCCACCACCCGCAGCGCCATCGCCCGGCGGTCGCGCGCCGCGATCCGGGCACGGAAGGCGCCGGCCTGCCAGGCGATGCCGGCGATCAGGAGGCTGGCCAGCGCGCCGCGCAGGAACAGGAGCTGGAACACCCCCATCTGGGTCGAGGCGAGCTTGACCATCGTGTCGTTGACCACGAAGCCCGCCATGCTGATCGACATGAAGGCGGCGCCGCGCATGTTGTCGGTGAGGCCCGCGATCATCCGAGCGGCGCCTCGGCGTCCCACCCGGGACGGGGGAAGGCGGCGCCGCAGCCCGCGGCGGCGGGGCGCGCGGGTGGTGCGGGGCTGGCAGGGACGGGGCGGCGTTGGGCAAGCGGCATCATGCGCCCTTGATGGCGCGCGCCGCGGCGGCGCGCCAGTGGTTTCCCATGACATTCCTGCAAGGCTGCCCTGCAAGCGCGCTTGCCACCCGGCGCCGCAACGCGTAGAGACCGGCGCCATGTCCTTCACCCTCGCCATCATCGGCCGGCCCAATGTCGGCAAGTCGACGCTGTTCAACCGGCTGGTCGGCAAGCGCCTGGCGCTGGTCGACGATCAGCCGGGCGTCACGCGCGACCTGCGCGAGGGCGAGGGGCGGCTGGGCGACCTGAAGTTCACGGTGGTCGACACCGCCGGGCTGGAGGACGCGACCGACGACAGCCTGCCCGCCCGAATGCGCCGGCTGACCGAGCGCGCGGTGGCCGAGGCGGATGTCTGCCTGTTCGTGATCGACGCCCGGGCCGGGATCACGCCGGTGGACCAGATCTTCGCGGATATCCTGCGCAAGCGTGGCACCGAGGTGATCCTTGCTGCCAACAAGGCCGAGGGGCGCGCGGGCGAGGGCGGGCTCTACGACGCCTTTGAGCTTGGGCTGGGCGAGCCGCTGGCGATCTCGGCCGAGCATGGCGAGGGGATGGGCGACCTTTACGCCGCGCTGGAGCCCCATGCCGCGCGGTTCGAGGCCGAGCAGGCCGCGACCGCCTTCGATGCCGAGGTCGGCGACGACGAACTGGCCGAGAAGCGGCCGCTGCAGATCGCCATCGTCGGGCGCCCGAACGCGGGCAAGTCGACGCTGGTCAATTCGATCATCGGCGAGGACCGGATGCTGACCGGTCCCGAGGCCGGCATCACCCGCGATGCCGTCGCCGTCACCACCGACTGGGGCGGCCGGCAGTTCCGCATCTTCGACACCGCTGGGCTGCGCAAGAAGGCCCGGGTGCAGGAAAAGCTGGAACGGCTCTCGACCTCGGACGCGATCCGCGCGGTCAAGTTCGCCGAGGTGGTGGTGGTCCTGATGGACGCCGACAACGCCTTCGAGACGCAGGACCTGCGGATCGCCGACCTGGCCGAGCGCGAGGGCCGCGCGGTGGTCTTCGCGATCAACAAATGGGACATGGTCGAGCACAAGGCCAAGGCGCTGGCGGACCTGCGCGAGCGGGCCGAGCGCCTGCTGCCGCAGCTCAAGGGCACGCCGCTGGTCGCGGTCTCGGCGCTGACCGGCAAGGGGCTGGACCAGCTCCGCGCGGCGGTCGAGAAGGTCCACCGCATCTGGAACATCCGGATCGCGACCAACCGTCTGAACCGCTGGCTGATCGAGCAGACCGAGGCGCACCCGCCCCCGGCCGCCGCCGGCCGGCGCATCAAGCTGCGCTTCATGACGCAGGTGCGCACCCGGCCGCCAGGCTTCGTGGCGTTCTGCTCGCGGGCCGACGACGTGCCCGAGAGCTATGTGCGCTACCTGGTGAACGGGCTGCGCCGCGACTTCGGGCTCGAGGGCGTGCCGCTGCGCTTCACGCTGAGGAAGGCCGAGAACCCCTTCGCCAAGACCTGAGCCGGCCGCGCCGCCGGGTGCGGCACAGCGCGCGGAAGGGCGTCCGTGCGGGTTTCGCCGGCGGCCCGGGCGGGGTAAGCCTGTTGTCGTCAACAGCCGAGCGAGCGGGACCATGCGCCTTTCGATCCTTCCGGCCGCGGCCCTGCTGGGCCTTGCCGCCTGCACCGGCGGGGGCGGCACGTCGACGACACGCAATGATCTGAGCATCTGTTCGGACCCGGCGAGCCCGCCGGCCGAGGCGATGCGGTTCTGCCAGCGCGCGCTGGAAGATCCGCGGCTCGACGCCCGGCAGCGCGCGCTGGTGCAGATGAACATCGGCATTGCCGCCTTCGCGCTGGGCCGAAACCGCGAGGCGATCGCGGCGCACACCCAGGCGCTGGCGCTGGCGCCCGGCCTGACCGGGGCGCTGACCGGCCGGGCCGAGGTCTACGAGGCGCAGGGCGACACCCGCGCCGCGCTGGCCGACTATGCCGCCGCGATCACCGCCACGCCCGCGGCGCCCGAACCCTGGTTCGCGCG
>JAVVFE010000395.1:0-3044 GCA_032251175.1 Thermohalobaculum sp. | reverse complement strand
GCTGGAAACGCGCGTTCAGCGCCGCGTCGCTGGCCGCCGCGATCGCGCCGGCGCCGAACACGTCGCCGATCACCAGCCCCAGCAGCCCCGCCGTGCCCGCCGCCCGCAGCGTCACCACGGTGGGGTCGCGGTGCACGACATGGCCGATCTCGTGGGCCAGCACGCCGGCCACTTCCTCGGGGCTGCCGGCGGCGTCGATCAGGCCGCGGAACACCACGATTCGCCCGCCGGGCAGCGCCAGGGCGTTGACCATCGGGTGGTCCAGCACGTCGAGCCGAACCGGATAGGGCAGCTCGGCATGCACCGACAGCCGCGCGCCCAGCCGGGCCAGCGCCGCGCGGCCCTCGGGCTCGGTGCAGAACCGCGCGCTTGCGCCGCCCAGTTCCAGCAGCCGGGTCAACTGCCCGACCACCGCATCGCCCAGCGCGCGTTCGCGCTCGGGCGGGATCATCAGCGCAAGCTGCCCGGCCAGCAGCGGGATCAGCACGAACACCATGCCGACCACCGCCGCCACCGCGCCCAGCGCCCAGAACGCGACCCGCCCCAGCCCGCGGCGGTCGACCGGGCGGCGGTGCAGGCCGGGGCAGACCGCGGCGATCGCCCCGATCATGGTGTCGTCGTCCAGGGTCAGGCGCTCGTCGCTGCCGGGATGGGGCGCCAGCGTCATCGGCCGCTCGGCCGGCGGCGACACCGCGTGCAGGCTGGCCAGCGGCCAGTGCACCAGCACCTCGTCGCCCATGCTGCGGATGATCAGCGAGCGCTCGCGAAAGCTCAGGATCACCTCGCGCGGGCGCGCCGCGCGGCCGTCGAAATAGCGCCCCTCCGATTCGAGCAGCGCATACCGCGCGAGTGCGGTCATCAGAAGCCCGCGCCCACGTCGATGCCCAGCGCGTCGGCAAAGCCGCCGGCCTCGGTCGCGCTGTCATGCCCGCGCTGGGCGGCCTCGCGCAGCGCCATGGGGTTGTCGATCTGCATGGCCATGACCTTGCGGCGCAGGACGGGTTGGATCAGCAGCGACTGCGTCAGGGCATAGGCCACCGCGATCACCATCAGATAGCCGAACACCACCAGCGCCGCCAGCGGCACCGATGCCGCCGCCCGGGACAGCAGCGCAAGCTCGCGCTCGCCCTCGGCGCCGGCCGCCATCACCGTCTCGAGCGAGGGCCCGCCCAACAGCACCCAGCCGCCCAGCACGAAGCCGCCGATCACCAGCGCCGCGATCAGCGTGGTGAAGCTGACCGAGATGTAGCCCCACAGCGCGATCATGAAGACCCGCCAGATCGACACGTCGTTGCCCAGCGGCGCATCGCCCAGCACCCGGTTGTCCCACAGGTAGCGGAAGCTGCCGACCCGATAGGCGAACATCTGCACGCTCGCGACCACCACCCAGATCGTGACCATCGCGCCCACCGCTGCCCCGGTGAAGTCGGGATCGTAGTCCGCCTCGATCACCATCCCCCAGGTCAGCAGCGCGAACACCCCGGCGCTGACATACAGCCAGATCCACCACACCATCAGCCCCAGCCACGAGCCGTCCTGCCGGAACCGCAGGTCGCCGAACCAGCTCCGGTCGGTCAAGTATTGCGCCTGCTTGAACTGCTGGTAGGGCAGCGCCAGCCCCGCGGTCAGAACTGTCAGCACCGACCAGCCCAGCGCGCGCCGCGTGTAGCCCCAGGCGCCCCCCTCGGCGCCGAAGCGGATGCCGCGCCACCTGAGCCGCGACAGCACATAGCGCCGCGCGCGATAGCTCGCCCAGAACCAGAACGGCACCAGCGCCAGCACCGAGGCCTGCAAGGCCAGCGGGTTGCCCTGGAAATAACTCAGCCCGATGAAGAACAGGCCCAGGTTGACCAGCCCCAGATAGACCGCCAGCACCACCAGCGCCAGCAGGAAGCCCAGCAGCTTCTCGATCCCGGTGCCGGTGTATTCCAGCGGGTCGCCGTCGATGCGGATGGCGTTCGCATAATAGCGGCGCAGCTTCGTCACCATCCAGAAGCGATAGAGCCCCAGTGTCACCACCGACAGCACCGCCGCCTTCAGCGCGGTCAGGAACAGCGTGCCGTCGTCGCGATAGCGCGCCCGGATCCGCCGCTCGTCCAGCGAGGCGGCAAGGGCTGCCTCGTCCTCCTCGTCGAGCGCGCGCTTGCCGAACGGGTCGGGGCCCGACGGGCGCTCGCCCCAGGTCTGATACTGATCGAGATCCCAGGCCCGGCGGCGGGGCTGCGCGTCGTCGTCGCTCACTGCTGCCTCCATTCCCGCCGTGTGGTCACGGTCGGATCGTTCGCGTCGCAGTATGGCGGAACTGGGGGCGTCTTGTCATCCCGGCGCGGCATCGCGGGCCTCGCGCATCGCGCCGCACCCGGCTATCCTGGCGCCCGTGCATGGCGCGGCCCGGCGCGGCCCCGGCCTGCGCGCCCGCATTCCCACGGAGACCGCGATGACCCGCGCGCTGCACGATTTCGACACGCTGACGTTCGACTGCTACGGCACCCTGATCGACTGGGAGGCCGGGATCTGGGACGCGCTCCAGCCGCTGATCGCGGCCAGCGGCGCCGACCCCGACCGCGCCGCGGTGCTGCAAGCCTTCGGCCGGATCGAGGCCGCCCAGCAGGCCGAAACCCCCGCCATGCTCTACCCCGGGGTGCTGGCGCGGGTGCATGCCCGGCTCGCCGCCGAGATGGGCTGGCAGGGCGACGCCGCGCGCGATGCCGCGTTCGGCGCCGCGGTGCCGATGTGGCCGGCCTTCCAGGACAGCGCGACGGCGCTGAGGGCGCTCAAGCGGCGCTACCGGCTGGTGATCCTGTCGAACGTCCACCGCGCCGGCATCGCCGCCTCGATTGACCGGCTCGGCGTCGCGTTCGACGCGGTCTACACCGCCGAGGACATCGGCGCCTACAAGCCCGATCCACGCACCTTCCGCCACCTGCTCGACCGGCTCGCCGCCGACCACGGCGTCGCCCCCGGCCGCATCCTGCATGTCGCCCAAAGCCTGCGCCACGACCATGTGCCGGCGGGCGCGGCGGGCCTCGCGCGCGCCTGGATCG
>JAVVFE010000394.1:0-3044 GCA_032251175.1 Thermohalobaculum sp. | reverse complement strand
AGCGCGAGCACGGTGGCCTGGTCGCCGTCATCGCGCCCCGCAAGCCAGATGCCCGCGCCGAGCCCGATGCCGAGCGCGAGCCCCGCCGCGGCCAGCCGCGGCAGCGTCAACGCGAGCCTCGGGCGGGGGCGGAAGGCCACGACCGTATCCCCGACGCCCGCGCGCCCGCCGGCGACAGGGGCCGCTTCGGACCCCGGCTCATGCCCGGCGGGCGTCCCGAAGATCGCCGCCGCAATGGCGGGGGGCAGCGCCTCGTCCGTCACCGGGAAGGCCTCGCGCAGCAGCCGGTTCGACCGCTCGATCCGCTCGGCCACGGCGCGCGCCTCGGGGTCGGTGGCGATCGCCTCGCCCAGCCGCGCGGCCTCGGCCGGGTCCTCGACCGCGCCGTCGATCAGGGCACTGATGCGGTCTTCGGTCCAGCGCTGCGCGGTCATCGCACGGGCTCCGCGATCAGCGGCATCAGGCGTTGGCGCGCGCGGGCCAGCCGGCTCATCACCGTGCCGATCGGAGTTTTCAGCATCTCGGCCGCCTCCTTGTAGGAATAGCCTTCGATCGCGACCAGCGCCATCACGGCACGCTGGTCGGGCGGCAACGCCGCCACCGCGTCGCGGACGCGGTCGAGCAGCAGGCGATGCTCGGCCCGCCCGGCCGCGATGCCGCCGTCCGAGTGCCGCTCGACCGCATCGGGGTCGTGCGCCGTGCGGCGGTGGCGGGCGCTGCGGCGGTCGTCGAGATAGCTGGTCTGGATGATGCGGAACATCCAGGCGTCGAGCCGGGTTCCGGGGTCGAACTGGTCGAGCCGTCCCAGCGCCTTCACGCACGCGATCTGCACGAGGTCGTCTCCTTCGTCGCGATTTCCGCACAGCGCATGGGCGAACCGCCTGAGCCGTGGAACGAGAGCCGCCATTTCGGCCTTTATCTCCTGGCTCATGTCCGGTCCATGCTGTGCCTCGATGGCGGGAAAACGGGGTGGGTGGGGTTTTATTCCCACCGTCGGGGAATATTCTTTCCGGGGTGCCGTTGTGAAGGGGCGGTGCGGCGCCCGGAGAGAGGTTCGATGCGCGGTCTTGTCCTGATCCTTCTGGCGCTTGGTTTCGCACTCGGCCCCGGGGTCGATGCGCTCCGGCCGTGGCAGGGCCCGGGCCCGCACCATGCCGCCGCCGATGGCGGCGACGGTGGGGATGGCGGCGACGGTGGGGATGGCGGCGACGGTGGGGATGGCGGCGACGGCGGCGATGGCGATGGCAGCGATGGCAGCGATGGCAGCGACGGCAGCGATGGGGACGATGGCGGCGACGACGGCAACGGCGACGATGGCAGCGGCGACGACGATGGCGACGACGGCGATGATGATGGCGACGACGACGATGGCGGCCCGAGCGCGGGCGGCGGCGGCGATGCCGGGGATCGCGGCTACATCGCCGGTGAGATCGTCGCGCTGGGCCAGCCCACGCTGGGGCCGCGGGCGCGGGCGGCGCTGAGGGCTGCGGGCTTCCGGGTCATCGCCGAGCATCGGCTCGGGTCGGTCGGTGGCACGTTGGTGCGCCTGTCGGTGCCGCACGGGCTGGACGAAGACGGGGCGTTGTCGGCGGCGCGCACGGCGGTGCCCGGGCAGGCGTTCGACCTCAACCATCTCTACGGGCCGACCGGGGCCGGGTGCGAGGGCGATGCCTGCTGGGGCGCGCAGGCGATCGGCATGCAGATCCTGCCCGAGAGCGCCTGCGGTCGCGGTGCGCCGATCGCGATCATCGACACCCCGGTCGATGCCGGCCACCCGGCGCTGCGCGATGCGCGCGTGACGGTGCAGAATTTCCTGTCGGACGGGGCGCGCCCCTCGGGCGAGGCGCATGGCACCGCGATCGCGGCGCTTCTGGTCGGCCGCGCGACGCCCGGCGCAAAGCCGCTCGCCCCGGGGGCGCGGCTGCTGGCCGCCGGCGCCTTCCGCAGCATCGAGGGTCGGAGCCTGGCCGACGCGGTCGCGGTGCTGCGCAGCATCGACTGGGCGCTGGGCGAGGGCGCCCGGGTCATCGCCATGAGCTTCGAGGGGGCGCCCAATGCCACGCTGGCGGCCGCGGTGAAGGCGGTCGAGCGCACCGGGGCGAGCCTGGTGGCGGCGGCCGGCAATGGCGGGCCGGATGCCGGTCCGGCCTACCCGGCGGCCTATCCCGAGGTGCTGGCGGTCACCGCCGTCGATCGCCGCCTGCGACCCTACAACCGGGGCACGCGGGGGGCCTATGTCGAGATCGCGGCACCGGGGGTGGGCATCGTCTCGGCGGATGGCGGCGGCGGCAGCCGGCGCTGGTCGGGCTCGAGCTTCGCGGTCCCGTTCGTGGCGGCGGCCCTGCTGCGCGCCCGGGCCGAGACGCGCGGCGACGCCTATGCCGCGCGGCGCCTGCTGGCCGGCGCGGCCCGCGACCTGGGCGCGCCGGGGCGCGATTTCATCTATGGCCATGGCCTGTTGCAGGTGCCCGGCGATCGCTGCAGCTAGGCGGCCCGGCCGCGCCGGCGCGAGGCTTTCACGCGTGAAAGCCATGTCAAGTATTTGATATAAATGTGAAATCAGAAAGGGACGCGGTGCGGCGGATCGCCGTCGCACGCTCCTGCACCGGAGCCTTGCGACCCGGCGGACCCGACCCGCGCACCGTGGGCCGTGGTCTGCAACCTGTTTGCGGGGCTGCGTCCGCGGTGGCAGGCGCGGGGCGCTGCGCTGCGCGGGGGCGTGCCGCGGGCCGGCGCTTCGGCGGGCAGGGGGCCGCGATTTGGCCCGCGCCATGGGCCGCGCTCTGCACCCCGTGCGCGGGGGGCTGCATCCGCGGCGGCATGCGCGGGGCGCAGCGTTGCGTGGGGGCGCGCCGCGGGTGGCGCTTCGGCGGGGGCAGGGGGTTGCGGTTCGGCTTGCGCGCCCGGGGCCACGCGTCAGGGCGTGTGGCGCGGGCTGATGCCGGGGTGCCGTGGAGCGGATGGCAAGCGCGATGTGCCGTGGCCGCAAAGGGATGCGCGGGATGCCGCGCTGCGCGGGGCGCCGTGGGCGGCGGGCGCGGGGT
>JAVVFE010000393.1:0-3046 GCA_032251175.1 Thermohalobaculum sp. | reverse complement strand
CGCCCATGCCGAGGATGCGGCCGGCGACGCGTTCGGGATGGAACTCCTCGAGCGCGTCCATCTTCTCGCCGAGGCCGACGAACCGGATCGGCTTGCCGGTGACCGCGCGCATGGAAAGCGCCGCGCCGCCGCGGCCGTCGCCGTCCATCCGGGTCAGCACGCAGCCGGTGATGCCGATGCGGCCGTCGAACTGTTCGGCGACGTTGACCGCGTCCTGGCCGGTGAGGCCGTCGACCACCAGCAGGGTCTCGCGCGGTTTGGCCTCGTCGCGGACGGCCTCGACCTCGGCCATCAGCTCGTCGTCGACATGCAGGCGCCCGGCGGTGTCGAGCATCACCACGTCGTAGCCGCCGAGCGCGCCCTGGGTTTTCGCGCGCTTGGCGATCTGCACCGGGGTCTGGCCGGGCTGGATCGGCAGGGTGTCGACGCCGATCTGGGCGCCGAGGATGGCGAGCTGTTCCATCGCCGCCGGGCGGCGGGTGTCGAGCGAGGCCATCAGCACGCGCTTGCCCTCGCGCTCGTGCAGGCGCTTGGCGAGCTTGGCGGTGGTGGTGGTCTTGCCCGAGCCCTGGAGGCCGACCATCATCACGGTGGCGGGCGGGGTGTCGATGCGCAGGCGCCCCGGTTCGGGGTCGTCGCCGGCCAGCACCTTGACCAGCTCGTCATGGACGATCTTGACGACCTGCTGGCCGGGAGTGACCGATTTCACCACATGGCGGCCGGTCGCCGCCTCCTCGACGCGCTTGATGAAGCTGCGGGCGACGGAGAGCGAGACGTCGGCCTCGAGCAGCGCGACGCGGACCTCGCGCAGGGCGGCCGAGATGTCGGCGTCCGTCAGCGCACCCTTGCCGGTGAGCTTCTCGAGGGCGCCGCTGAGGCGATCTGACAGGGCCTCGAACATCCGATGCTCCTAGTCCGCTCCGCTCGGGTGCCGCGAGGGCCCCCGACAATGACGAACGCGCCGGTGGGCGCATTCAAACGACGACGACGCCGGTGGGCGCGACGCGCTGACCGACGGCGATCCCGGGCCGCGCCCGGGACCGGAAGTGCATGGACTTCCGGGACGGCGTGCATATGGCCGAGCCGGGCCGCGGAGTCAAGCTTTGCGCGGGCTCGGCGCGCGCGCGGCAATGCATGGGCGGGGGCGCGGCAGGGCGGCGCAGATGGGTGCCGAGGCGCCGCGCGCGCTTGACCGTGGCGCGCGATGCGCCCAGGTGGGAGGGGAGAGCGGTTCGCGCGCTGGCAATGGAGGATGAAATGCAGGCCCCGGCCATCACCCATATCCTGGTCCCCGTCGATCCCGACGCGCCCGAGACATCGCACAAGGCGCTGGCGCGCGCGGTCGCGATGGCACGGGCCGAGGGCGCGCACCTGACGCTGTTCGCCGTGCTGCCGGCCTGGCGCGAGGACGAGAGCGACGCGCCGGCCGAGGCGCAGGCCGCGCTCGAGGCCCTGCGCGCGGCGCATGCCGCCGAGATCGCGGGCGGGGCGGTGGTGAAGATGGGCGGCTCGATCTCGGGCCGGATCATCGCGGCGGTGGCCGAGACCGGGGCCGACCTGGTGGTGATGGCCTCGCACGATCCGCGGATGAGCGACTTCCTGATCGGCTCGAACGCCGCGCATGTGGCGCTGCATGTGCCGGTGTCGGTGATGGTGGTGCGCTGAGGCCCGCTCAGGCGACGGCGGGGGCGGGGCGCCACGCCCGGTCCTCGACCGGCAAATGGACGATGGCCGAGAAGACCCCCAGCGCGATCGCCACATACCACACCAGATCGTAGGAGCCGGTGGCGTCGTAGACCTGCCCGCCCAGATAGATGCCGGCGAAGCTGCCGACCTGGTGGCTGAGGAACACGAAGCCATAGAGCGTGCCCATGTTCTTCGGCCCGAACATCGTCGCCACCAGCCCCGAGGTCAGCGGCACGGTGGTGAGCCACAACAGCCCGAACACCGCCGCGAACACGATCACCGAGGCGGGCGTCACCGGCAGCGAGATGAACACCAGGATCACCACCGCCCTGAGCGCGTAGATCGCGCTGAGGATGAACGGCTTGGGATAGACCGTGCCGAGCCGGCCGACGATCAGGGTGGCGACGAAGTTCGCGATGCCCACGATCGACAGCGTGAGCGCGCCCAGTTCCGTCGCCGGCCCCTCGGGGGTGGCGCACATCTCGGCCACGAAGGCGGGGAAATGCGCGCCGATGAAGGCGACATGGAAGCCGCAGACGAAGAACCCCGCGGTCAGCAGCAGATACGAGCGGTGCCCGAATGCGCGCCTGAGCAGCGCCCCGGTCGCCAGCCCGTCCGAGGCGGACGCGTTCGAGGCCGGCATCTCGGCCTTCATGAACGGGATGCAGGCGGCCATCGGCAGCAGCATGGCGGTGAACACCAGAAGCGTCGTCTGCCAGCCGATCGCCTGCACCATCAGGCCGGCGAGCGCGGGCATGGCCATCTGGCCGAGCGAGCCGAACGCCGCGGTCAGCGCCAGCGCCTGGCCGCGCCTGGCCTCGGGCGTCGCGCGGCCCACGACCGACAGGATCAGCCCGAAGGCGGTGCCCGAGATGCCGAGCCCGACCATCACCCCCGCCCCTGCATGCTGGGCCAGCGGCGTCTGGCCATAGGCCGACATCAGCATGCCGACGAGGTAGACCGCGAAGCCCAGCCACAGCGCGCGCCGGTCGCCGAAGCGGTCGGCCAGCCAGCCGAACAGCGGCTGTCCCAGCCCCCAGAAGATGTTCTGGAGCGCGAGTGACATCGAGAACACCTCGCGCGGCCACTGAAAGCTGGCCGAGATCGGGTCCATCATCACCCCGAAGATCGAGCGCACGCCGAAGCTGAGCGACAGCATCAGGGCGCCGGCGACGATGATGACGGCCGAGGGGCTGAGGCGGGACATGCGGTGCGCTCCGGCTTCGGGACCGGCGGAAGATGGCGGGCGCGCGGCGCGCCGGCAAACGAATTTTCGTGCGGGGGCGTATCAGCGGCTGTGACGCGGCGCAGGGCCGCAGCGATGCGCCGCTTGTCGTGCCGCACCTGCGAAGGGTAGAGA
>JAVVFE010000392.1:0-3051 GCA_032251175.1 Thermohalobaculum sp. | reverse complement strand
CTCACCGATCCCACCACCGGCGGGGTCACGGCATCTTATGCCATGCTGGGCGATGTCCACATTGCCGAACCCGGCGCGCTTCTGTCGCTGACCGCCGGCCGCCGGCTGCAACTCGCCGCCGAAGCGGGCGGCACGACCGGCCTGATGCTGATCCGCGCGGGCCAGGGCAGCAACGCCGCCGAGACGCGCTGGCACGCCACGCCCCAGCCCGGCGCAACGCCCCACTCGACTCTGCATTGCTGGTCCCTTAAGAAGAACAAAAAGGGAACTGTTGGGGATTGGACACTGCATTGGGATGGGACGTCGGCTGCTTTCGATCTGGTTCCCGCGGCTGGCGAGCGAAACCGCGCTGCGCAGCCGCCCCTGTGAGGGGCCATTCGCCCTGGTCCTGCGATCGGGCAGGGCCGATCACATTCACTGCCTGAACCCCGAGGCCGAGGCGCGTGGCCTGCGCCGGGGCATGGCGCTGGCCGATGCCCGGGCGATCTGCCCGGCGCTTGCCACCCGCCCGGGCGATCTGCTGCGGGACGCGGCCATGCTGGCCGGCCTGCGCCGCTGGGCGGGGCGGTATGCGCCGCTGGTCGGGCGCGACGGGGCGGACGGGCTGATGGCCGATATCACCGGTGTCGCGCATCTCTTCGGCGGCGAGGCGGACTTGCGCGCCGACCTGCATGACCGGCTGGCGCGCGCGGGCTTCAGCGCCGGGAGCGCCATCGCGGGCAGTTATGGCGCGGCCCATGCGCTGGCCCGCCATGGCGGCGGGGTCATCCCCGAAGGGGCCCTGGCCGAGGGGCTGGGCCCGCTGCCGGTGGCGGCGCTCAGGATCGACCATGGCACGGCGGCGGCGCTTTGCCGTCTCGGGCTGCGCCGGATCGGCGACCTGACCCCGCTGCCGCGGGCACCGCTGGCGCGCCGTTTCGGGCCCGGGCTGGTGTTGCGCCTCGACCAGGCGCTCGGGGTGCAGGCCGAGCCGCTTGCCCCCGGGCGTGAGCCGCCGCAATTCGCGGTGCGGATGACCCTGCCCGAACCGATCGGCCTGCAGGCAGATGTGATGGCCGGGCTCGCGCGGCTGCTCGACCGGCTGTGCGGAACGCTCGGCCAGCACCACAGGGGTGCCCGCCGGCTGCGGCTGGAGCTGCATCGCGTCGACCGCGCCAGGGCCGAGGTCGAGATCGGCCTCGCCCGACCGATGCGCGATGCGGACCGGATCGCGGCGCTGTTCGCCCGGGGCGTGGAAGAGGTGGATGCGGGTTTCGGCATCGAGGCCATGCGTCTTGTCGCCACCGTCACCGAGCCACTGGCACCGGCGCAGATCGCCGCGGGGCGCGCCGCGCCGCAAGACGGCATGGCCGATCTGGTCTCGCGCCTCGGCAACCGGCTGGGGTTCGAGAATATCCAGCGCCTCGCCCCGGCGGACAGCCTGATCCCCGAGAAAAGCTTCCTGACCCTGGCGGCGGCCCATGCGCCCGAGGTGCCCGCCGCGCGGCAGGCCGGGCCGCCGCGCCCGGTCACGATCTTCCCGCCCGAGCCGGTCATCGCCGTTTCCGGCCATCCGCCCGTGCGGTTCCGTTGGCGGCGCATGTGCTTCACCACGCTGCGCGCCACCGGGCCCGAGCGGATCGCGCCGGAATGGTGGCTCGACGATCCCGCGTGGCGGACCGGCCTGCGCGACTACTGGCGCATCGAGACGCATCAAGGGCCGCGGCTGTGGCTCTATCACACGCCGCAGGTGCCTGGCTGGTGCCTTCAGGGGGAATTCGCATGACCCCCTATGCCGAGCTTTGCGTGACCTCCAACTTCACCTTCCTGACCGGGGCCTCGCACCCCGAGGAGCTGGTGATCCGCGCCACTGATCTGGGCCTTGCGGCCATCGCCATCACCGACCGCAATTCCGTCGCCGGCGTGGTGCGGGCCTTCTCGGCGCTGAAGGAACTGGCGCGGCTGAGCCGCGAGGGGCCGGCGATCCGATCAAAGCGTGTCACCGATCATTCAAGCCGCCAGACGCTGCCACAGCAAGGCGGGCAACCTGGCCCGCACCTTCACCCCGACGCCCCGCTGCCCAGGCTGATCGCCGGTGCGCGGCTGGTGCTGACCGACAGCCCGGTGGAATGGGTGGCGCTGCCCCGCGACCTCGCCGCCTGGTCGCGCCTGACGCGCCTGCTGAGCCTGGGCAAGCGGCGGGCGGCCAAGGGGGCATGTCACCTGACCCGCACCGACCTGGCCGAATGGGGTGCGGGAATGACCCTGATCGCCCTGCCGCCCGATCCGCTGGCAGGCACTCCGCCGCGCCCCGACATCGACCTCATGGCCCGCCGCTTCCCCGGCCGGGTCTTCCTTGGTGCGGCCCCCCGCTATGACGGGCGGGACCAGCCGCGCCTCGACCGGCTGGCCGCGCTTGCGCAGGCCACCGGGCTTGCCATGGTCGCGGTCGGCGATGTGCTGATGCACCGCGCCGCGCGTCGCCCCCTTGCCGATGTGCTGACCTGCCTGCGGGAGGGCTGCACCATCGACACGATCGGACGGCGGCGGCTGGCCAATGGCGAGCGCCGGCTGAAGGCCGGGGCCGAGATGGCACGCCTGTTCCACCGCTACCCCGCCGCGCTGCGCCGCAGTGTCGAGATCGCCGATGCCTGCGCCTTCCGGCTCGACGACCTGCGCTACCAGTATCCGCACGAGGACCGGAACGGCGAGCCGGCGCAGGCGCGGCTGGAGCGGCTGAGCCGCGAGGGGCTCTCCTGGCGCTACCCCGAGGGACCGTCGCCGAGGATCGTGCACCGGGTCGAGAAGGAACTGCGCCTGATCGGCGAGATGGGCTATGCGCCCTATTTCCTGACCGTGCACGACATCGTGGCCTTCGCCCGGTCGCGCGGCATCCTGTGTCAGGGGCGTGGCTCGGCCGCCAATTCGGTGGTCTGCTACCTGCTGGGCATCACCGAGGTGCCGCCCGAGTCGATCACCCTGATCTTCGAGCGCTTCATCAGCAGGGAACGCGGCGAGCCGCCCGACATCGACGTGGATTTCGAGCATGAGCGCCGCGAGGAGGTGATCCAG
>JAVVFE010000391.1:0-3058 GCA_032251175.1 Thermohalobaculum sp. | reverse complement strand
AGGGGCGAGAGGGTGAACAGGCCGCGCGCGGGGGCGGGCAGGGCGGGGGCAGGGGCCTCCATCTCAGCCCTCCCGCCGCTCGAAGTCGATGCGGGGGTCGATCCAGACATAGGTGAGGTCCGAGATCAGCTTGACGACGAGGCCCATCAGCCCGAACAGGTAGAGCGTGCCCAGCACCACCGGGTAGTCGCGGTTGACCACCGACTCGAAGCCCAGCAGGCCCAGCCCGTCGAGCGAGAACACCGTCTCGACGAACAGCGCGCCGGTGAAGAAGATCGAGACGAACGCGCCGGGGAAGCCCGCGATGACGATCAGCATGGCGTTGCGGAACACGTGGCCGTAAAGCACGCCGCGCTCGCTGAGGCCCTTGGCGCGGGCGGTCATGACGTATTGCTTGCGGATCTCGTCGAGGAACGAGTTCTTGGTCAGCAGCGTCAGCGTGGCGAAGCCCGAGATCATCATGGCGCTGACCGGCAGCACGATGTGCCACAGGTAATCGACCAGCTTGCCCCACAAGCTGAGGGTCTCCCAGTTCTCGGACGTCAGGCCGCGCAGCGGGAACCACTGGACGTAGGAGCCGCCGGCGAAGAACACCAGCAGGATGACCGCGAACAGGAAGCCCGGGATCGCATAGGCCGCGATCACCACGGCCGAGGTGACGGCGTCGAAGCGCGAGCCGTCGCGCACCGCCTTGGCGATACCGAGCGGGATCGACACCAGATACGAGATCAGCGTGGTCCACAGCCCCAGCGAGATCGAGACCGGCATCTTCTCGAGGATCAGGTCGATCACGCTGGTCGAGCGGTAGAAGCTCTCGCCGAAGTCGAAGCGCAGGTAGTTCCAGACCATGATGCCGAAGCGTTCCAGCGGCGGCTTGTCGAGGCCGAACTGGCGCTCGAGATCCTTGATGAAGTCGGGGTCGAGCCCCTGCGCGCCGCGATAGGTGCTTTCGCCCGAGGCCGCGGTGGCCGCGCGCCCGCCGCCCTCGCCGCCGCCCGAGAACCGCTCGGTCGCGCCGCCGCCTTGGGCGCCCTCGTCGATCTGGGCCAGGATCTGCTCGACCGGGCCGCCGGGGGTGAACTGGATGATCAGGAAATTGAGCGCCATGATCCCCAGCAGCGTGGGGACGATCAGCAGCAGGCGGCGGAGGATGTAGGCGCCCATGGCCCGGTTCAGCCCCCGATCCGGTCTTGGAGGCGGGCGAACCTGGCGGGATCGACCCACCACAGATCGAAATTGCCGAGGCTGTAGGCGGGCTTCACCTCGGGCCGGGCGTAGATGTCCCAATAGGCGAGGTGGTGCGACGCCTTGGACCACTGCGGCACCCAGATGTGCATCGCCCGCAGCACCCGGTCGAGCGCGCGCACGGCATCGCCCAGCGTCGCGCGGTCTTCGGCGCGCTCGATCACGTCAATCAACCGGTCGACGGCGGGGTTGGCCACGCCGGCGGTGTTGTCCGAGCCCGGCGAGTTGGCGCTGGAGGAATGGAAGTAGTCGCGCAGTTCGACCCCCGGGGTCAGCGACATGACCTTGCGGTCGGTGGTGATGTCGAAGTCGTAGTCGTCCATCCGCTGGCGGTATTGCGCGGGGTCGATCACGCGGTTGAACGCGCTGATGCCGATGCGCTGGAGGTTGCCGATGAACGGCACGGTGATGCGCTCGAACGCCGAGGAGGAGTCGAGGAATTCGATCTCGAGCAGCTCGCCCGCCGCGTTGCGCCGCTTGCCGTCCACCACGGTCCAGCCGGCGGCATCGAGCAGCGCGCCCGCCTCGCGCAACTGGCGCCGGTTGCGGCCCGAGCCGTCGGTCGTGGGCGGCACATAGGCCGGGCCGAACACGTCTTCGGGCAGGTCGGCGGGCAGGTCGGCGCCGAGGCGTTCGAGCAGCGCCGCCTCGCCCGGGGTGGGAGGGCCCGATGCCTCCATCGGGCCGCCTTCGAAGAAGCTGTCGGTGCGGGTGTAGAGATCGAAGAACAGCGTCTTGTTCGACCATTCGAAATCGAAGCAGATGGCGATCGCCTTGCGCACCCGGGGGTCGGCGAACTTTGCCCGGCGCAGATTGAACCAGTAGCCCTGGGTGCCCGAGGGGCGGTTGTCGGGCAGCGTTTCGCGCACCACGTCGCCGCGGGTCAGCGCCGGAAAGTCGTAGCCGGTGGCCCATTGCTTGGACCAGAATTCCTCGTTGAACAGGAACTTGCCGGCCTTGAACCCCTCGAAGCTGGCCGAGCGGTCGCGGTAATATTCGAAGCTGATGTGGCGGAAGTTCCACCGCCCGCGGTTCACCGGCAGATCGCGCGCCCAGTAGTCGTCGCGCAGCACATACGAGATCACCCGCCCCGGATCGGCCTTGTCGACCGCGTAGGGGCCCGAGCCGAGGATCGGCGTGAGGCTGGAAGCGGCGAAGTCGCGCCCCTGCCACCACGCCTTCGACATCACCGGCAGGCCAGCCACCGCCATCGGCAGGTCGCGCCGGGCAGCGTTGGCGTCGAAGTCGAAGCGCACGCGGTGCGGGCCCTCGACCGTCACGCCGGTGACGGCGGCGTATTGCAGGCGGAACGAGGGGTGGCCCTTGTCGCGCCGGATGGTGAAGGAGAAGGCCACGTCCTCGGCCGTGACCGGGCTGCCATCGGCGAAACGCGCCTCGGGCCGCAGGTCGAAGGCCGCCCACATCCGGTCTTCGGGGTATTCGATGCTTTCGGCGATCAGGCCATAGACGGCGTCGGGCTCGTCGGCGGCGCTGTCCATCAGCGCATCGAGGGTGAGGCCCAGCAGGGCGGCGGCGTTGCCCTTGAGGATGAAGGGGTTGAGGCTGTCGAAGGTGCCGGGGCCGCCACCGGTCGACATGGTGCCGCCCTTGGGCGCCGCGGGGTTGACATAGGCGTAGTGCGGGAAGTCGGCGGGGTAGGCCAGATCGCCGAAGGCCGAGACGCCATGCGCGCGGATGGTGCCGGCCGCGGCCTGCGCCGCCGGCATCCGCCCCGGCATGACCGCCGGCAGCAGGCCCGCCGCGGTGAGGCCAAGCCCGAACTGCCCGAATTGTCGCCGCGTCCAGCGCATGG
>JAVVFE010000390.1:0-3070 GCA_032251175.1 Thermohalobaculum sp. | reverse complement strand
GATCCCCGACGCGATGCCCGACACCGATGCCGCGGCCTTGCAGGTGGCCTATGGCACCTCGGAGCTTGCGCTGAACCACCGCGCGCGGCTGCAGCCCGGCGAGCGGCTGCTGGTGCTGGGTGCCGCGGGCGGCGTGGGCCTCACGGCGGTCGAGATCGGCAGGCTGATGGGCGCCGAGGTGTTCGCCTGCGCGCGGGGCGCCGACCGGCTGGCGACCGCGCGGGACAAGGGCGCCCATCACCTGATCGACCCCGACGCCACCGACCTGCGCGAGGCGGTGCTGGCGCTGGGCGGCGCCGATGTCGTCTACGACCCGGTGGGCGGGGCGCAGTGGAAGGCGGCGCTGCGGGCCGCGAACCCCGAGGCGCGGCTGCTGCCGATCGGCTTTGCCAGCGGCGAGGTGCCGCAGATCCCGGCCAATATCCTGCTGGTCAAGAACCTGTCGGTGCTGGGGGTCTACTGGGGCGCCTATTACCGCTTCGCGCCGCAGGTGCTGGCCGAGAGCTTCGGGCGCATCCTGGGCTGGTATGCGGCGGGGCGCATCCGTCCGCATGTCTCGAACGTGGTGCCGCTGGAGCAGGCGGGTGCGGCGCTGGCGCTGCTGGCCGGGCGCCGGGCGACGGGCAAGGTGGTGGTGACGGTCTGAGGCGGGCGGCGCCGATTCGGACTCACGCCGCAGTTGCTGCGCTGCGCCCTGGGCTTGACCCGGGGCCTCGCGACCTCGGCAACCGGGACGGAGCCCCGGCTGGGGGGCCGGGGCGGCGGGGCTTGCAGCGATGGGTTTCAGCCGATGCAAGCCGGTCCGAGGCGGCTGAGGTCGGGACGGATTCAGGCGTCGAGATCGACCCAGACCGGCACATGGTCGGACGGTTTCTCGCGCGCGCGGATGTCCTTGTCGATGCCCGCCGCCATCAGCCGGTCGGCGGCCTGGGGCGTCAGCAGGATATGGTCGATGCGGATGCCGTCGTTCTTCTGCCAGGCGCCGGCCTGGTAGTCCCAGAAGCTGTAGACCCCGCCCTGCTGCGAAACCTCGCGCGTGGCGTCGTGGAAGCCGAGGTTGACCACCTGGCGCCAGGCGGCGCGGCTGTCGGGCAGGAACAGGGCGTCGGCGGTCCAGGCCTCGGGCCGGGCGGCGTCACGCGGTTCGGGGATGACGTTGTAGTCGCCCGCCATCAGGGCGATTTCCTCGGATTTCAGAAGATCTTGTGCGCGCTTTCTCAAACGCTCCATCCAGCCGAGCTTGTAGTCGTATTTCGGGCCGGGCGCGGGGTTGCCGTTGGGCAGATAGAGGCCGCAGACCCGGACCGCGGCCTTCGGGCCGATGATCGTGCCCTCGATCCAGCGCGCCTGTTCGTCGGCATCGTCGCCGGGCAGGCCGCGGCTGACATCCTCGACCGGGTAGCGCGACAGGATCGCGACGCCGTTGAAGCCCTTCTGGCCGTGGGTCTCGACGGTGTAGCCCAGATCCTCGAGCGGGCCGCGCGGCACGCCCTCGTCGACCGATTTCAGTTCCTGCAACAGCACGACATCGGGGCGGGTCTCGGCCAGCCAGTCGCACAGCGCCTCGATCCGCGCCTTGATGCCGTTGATGTTGAAGCTGGCGATCCGCATGGCGCCAGTGACCCCGCCGCGCCCGCCCTTGTCAAGCGCCGCGCCGGTTTGCATGCGCGCCGCGCTTCGCGATACTGAGGCGGCGCGCCCGTGGGTCGGAAGCGATTCGCGGACGCCGGGCAGGGGGATAGCGGCGGAGCCTGAGACGGGCTTGGCCGGCACCGGATGCCGGACGGCGGCGCACGGGAGAGGCGAATGGCGAAACTGGAACAGGCGGTCGAGCGGCTTGCGGCGGCGCTGGCGCAGCTCGAACAGGTCGTGAGCGAGACGGGCGTGCCCGCGGTCGCGGCCGATGGCGCGGCACAGGGCCGGATCGCGACGCTGGAGGCCGAGCGCAAGCGCCTTGCGGCACAGGTCGCCCGGCTGGAGCGGCAGGTGGCCGAGGACGCCGCCCTGCGTGCCGAGGCGGCCGAGGCGGTGCGCGCGGCGCTGGGCGATCTGCGCGCGGTGGCGGCGCAGGAGGCTGGGCAGGAGGCGGGACAGCAGGGGGGCGGTCATGGCTGAGGTCACGGTCGATGTCGGCGGGCGCAGCTATCGGCTGGCCTGCGAGAACGGCGAGGAGGAACATCTGGGCGCGCTGTGCGCCCGGATCGACGCCGAGGCCCGGCGCCTGATGCGCGGCATGGGCCAGATGTCCGAAGGGCGCCTGATGCTGATGAGCGCGCTGATGGTCGCCGACCGACTGCACGACGCCGAGAAGGAGATCACCGCGCTGGGTCGCAAACTGGCCGAGACCAAGCGCCTGGCCGAGGCGCGCGGCGCGCCCGAGGACCTGTTCTCGAAGGAGCGCGAGGCGAAGCTGGGCGCCGAGATTGCGGCGCTGGCGGCGCGGCTCGAGGCGCTGGCCGAGGTGGTCACGCCAGCCCCGGGGCTGCCCTTCGAGGGCGGCGCCGCCTGAGCCGGTCTGCGCCGATGCGGACGGGGGCTTTTCAGCGGGCCGCGCATCGCCTACATCTGAGGGCGGCGGGTGCTATCCTTCACGTGCGAGGACAGTTTCCTGGTGGCCTAAGCATCTTCGCGGGAGCTGGCTCTGCGCTTGACCGTGGTCTCGCGTATCTGGTGCCCACCTGTAAAAACGGGTTCGCGAGGATCTGAAACCTTCACGGTCGCGACGGGCCCGCCACCCCACGCCCCCCCTTGCCGGGGCGCGCCGGCCGCGTTAGGCGAGTGGGCATGAGCGAGATCGCACCCGACACCCTGACCGATCCCGCCGCTGCCAAGGCCGTGCTGCGGCGCGAGGCGTTCGCGGCGCGACGGATCGCCCATGCCGCGGGCGGGACGGCGGCGGCCGAGGCGGCGGCGGCGGTGTTCCTGGCCGCAGGCTTTGCCGACCGCGCCCGGGTGGTCGCAGGCTATCGCCCGATCCGCACCGAGATCGATCCCACCGCGCTGATGACCGCGCTCGTCCGGCGCGGCCTGCGGCTGTGCGTGCCGGTGATCGAGGGCGAGGGCCTGGCCC
>JAVVFE010000389.1:0-3074 GCA_032251175.1 Thermohalobaculum sp. | reverse complement strand
GCCAGCGGTGCGGTGCGAGGCCCCGGCTCGGGGGCAGGGCGCAGCGGAGATCGCGACGATCCGTTCCGATCGATGCAGGCCGGTATCAGTCGACCAGGCCGAGCCCTTCGAGCGCGGTGCGGCAGGCGGGCGTGACCTGGGGCATGTTGGCGTTGAGGCAGGCGCGGATGCGGCCCTCGCCCGGCTCGACCGCGGCGCAGAGCCGGTCGATATCCGCGCCGCAGGACTGGCCGATGATGGCGAAGCTGTTGGCGAGCGCCTGCAACGGCGCCGAGCCGTCGTAGAGCGCGTTGATGCAGCGCGGCGAGAGCTTGTCCTCGTGCGCCGCGAGGCAGGCGAGCAGCCGCCCCTCGCCGGGCGTCACGGTGCCGCACCACGTCTTCATGTCGGTGCTGCAACTGTTGAGCGTGTCGAGGATGTTGCCGCCCTCGGTCCGCCCGGGGCCGGTGGCCCCGATCGCCACCGCCACCGCCACCGCGGCCAGCGCGGCGCGATGTCCGCGCGCCCTTGTCCGTTGCCGTGCCATCGGATGCCCCTCATCGCCCTTGACGCCGCCCGGGCCGAGGATGACAAGCCCGCCGGCAAACCGCAAGATGCCGCCAGCCCCTCAGATGCCGCACCCCATGGCGCCGGAGCCCCGCCGATGCAGCACGACATGTCCGTCCGCGTCTATTACGAGGACACCGACCTGGCCGGCGTGGTCTACTACGCCAATTACCTGCGCTTCATCGAGCGCGGCCGAACCGAGGCGCTGCGCGCCGCCGGCGTCGATCAGGGCCGGCTGAAGGCCGGGGACGGCGTCGTCTTCGTCGTGCGCCGGGTGGAAGCGGACTATCTGGCCCCGGCCCGGTTCGACGACCTGCTGGGCGTGAGCACCCGGCTCGAGGCGCTGACCGGGGCAACGCTGCGCATGGCGCAGGAGGTCACGCGCGACGGCGCGGCGCTGTTCCGCGCGCGGGTGGTCATCGCCTGCATGGGAACCGACGGGCGCCCGCGGCGTTTGCCTGAGGTCGTTCGCGCGGCGCTGATGCACCCCGGCTGACCGGGCGATGGGGGGCGCGGCCACCCCTTGCCAATTTGGGGGGGCAGGCCCTAAATCCCTCGAAATTCGGGGCAGATTCGCGCATAAAGGCGCGAGGCATAAAAAAAGGTGGCGTGGCCGCCGTCCGTGGGGCGGGGCACACTGGAACCAGAGCACCCGCACGCGCGGGAACGAGAGCAGGGCAGAGACAGAGATGGATGTGATTGGCCTCAGCACCGCGGCCATCGGCTTGGTGCAGTCGGCCGCCACCGAGGCGCCCTTGGGCCTGCCGGCGGCGGGAGACATGGATTTTTCGGCCTGGGGCCTGTTCCTGCGCGCGACGATGGTCGTGCAGGTGGTGATGGTGCTTCTGGTCGCGGTCTCGTTCTGGTCGTGGGCGATCATCTTCGACAAGGCGATCCAGTATGGCCGCCTGCGCCGCCTGGTCGCGCAGTTCGAGGGCGATTTCTGGTCGGGCCAGCCGCTGGAGGGCCTGTTCGACCGCATCGGCCAGCGCGCCCGCTCGCCGGTCGAGCGGGTGTTCGTGGCCGGGATGACCGAGTGGAACCGCTCGGTGCGCAAGATCGGCGGCATGATGCCGGGCACGCAGCAGCGGGTCGAGCGGGCGATGGATGTCGCCATCGCGCGCGAATCCGAGACGATCAACGCCCGCCTGCCGTTCCTGGCAACGGTGGGCGCGGTGTCGCCCTTCGTCGGGCTGTTCGGCACGGTCTGGGGCATCAAGCACAGCTTCGAATCGATCGCCATGCAGCAGTCGACCAACCTTGCGGTGGTGGCGCCCGGCATCGCCGAGGCGCTGTTCGCCACCGCGCTGGGCCTGCTGGCGGCAATCCCGGCGGTGGTGGCCTACAACCGCCTGCAGGCCGATGCCGAGCGGCTGACCGGTGGGCTCGAGAACTTCGCCGACGAGTTCTCGACCATCCTGGGCCGGCAGATGGACCGCGACGCGACCGGCGGGGAGGGCTGAGATGGGCGCGGCGATGCAGAAATCGGGCCGCATGGGCCGGCGCGGGCGGGCGCGCAGCGCGCCGATGTCCGAGATCAACGTGACGCCCTTCGTCGACGTGATGCTGGTGCTGCTGATCATCTTCATGGTCGCGGCCCCCCTGCTGACGGTCGGCGTGCCGCTGGACCTGCCGAAGACGCAGGCGCAGAGCCTGCCGTCGGAGAACGAGCCGCCGCTGACGGTGAACCTGGACGCCGAGGGGCGGGTCTACATCCAGAAGGAGGAAGTGCCGCCCGAGGAACTGGTCGTGCGCCTTGCCGCGATCCAGGCCGAGCGGACCTCGGACAAGATTTACCTGCGGGCCGACCGGTCGCTGGATTACGGCCGTGTCATGCAGGTGATGGGTGCGCTGTCGGCCGGTGGCTTTGCGCGTGTGGCGCTGGTCACCGACCAGGCCAAGCGCGGCGATCGGTAAAGGGAGCGCCGGCCGCCTTTGCGCGGCCGCGGCAAATGCGATGCGAACGGGGACGAGGATTTCGGCAGCACTGCATGCGGGGGCGCTTCTGCTCCTGATCTTCGGTGGCCATCTGTTCCCCGACCGCGCGCCCGTGACGCTGGTGATGGCCGATGTCGAGGTGGTCGATGCCGCGGTGTTCGACGCCATGCTGTCGACCGAGCCGAACCGGCCGAGCGAGACGCCCGACGCCATGAACAAGCCGCAGGCCGATGCCGCGGCCGATGTCGAGGCCGACAAGCAGGACCTTGCCGTCGCCCCGCCCGAGACGCCGACCCTGACCAGCAGGACCGACGTGCCCGCGGGTGCGGCCGAGCGGCCGGTGATCATCCCGCCGCCGCGGGTGCGGGCGGTGCCGTCCGAGGCGCCGCGGATGACCATCGCCGAGATCCCGGTGCCCGATTCGCTGTCGATCCCGCAGTCGACGGAGCCCGAGAGCAAGCCCTCGACCGAGCCGCTGTCGGCGCTTGCCTCGGCGCCGTCGCAGATCCTTGCGCCCGCCCCGGTGGCGCCGCGGCCGGTGACGCCCGAGCCCTCGCCCGTGGCGCCGGCGCCGGCGCCGCAGACGCAGC
>JAVVFE010000388.1:0-3123 GCA_032251175.1 Thermohalobaculum sp. | reverse complement strand
CGACTGGCCCGCGGCCAGCGTCACCTGGAACGGCCGCGCCGGCGGGCCGGGTGCCACGGCCTGCTCGTGGTGGGCGGGCGGCATGCTGGCCCCGTTCTGCGAGGGCGAGACGGCCGAGCCCGAGGTCGTGCGCCTCGGCCAGGCTGCCGCCGACTGGTGGGTGGCGCAGGGCGCGCAGGTGACGCGCAGGGGCACGCTGGTGCTGGCTCCGGCGCGCGACCGGGCGGAACTGGCGCGCTTCGCCGCGCGCACCACGGGGCACCGTGCGGTGACGGCGGAGGAGATCGCGGCGCTGGAGCCCGATCTGGCAGGCCGCGCGCGCGACGGGCTCTTCTTCGCGGCCGAGGCGCATCTCGACCCGCGCGCGGCGCTTGCCGCGCTGGTTGCGCGGCTGGCCGAGGCCGGGGTCGAGATCGAGCGCGGCGACACGCCCCCGCCCGGCGCGCGGGTGATCGACTGCCGTGGCTGGGCGGCGCGCGACAGCCTGCCCGGCCTGCGCGGCGTGCGCGGCGAGATGGCGGTGCTGCGCTGCCCGGACGTCGCGCTGACCCGCACCCTGCGACTGCTTCATCCGCGCGTGCCGGTCTACCTGGTGCCGCGCGGCGGCGGCATCTACATGCTGGGGGCCACGATGGTGGAAAGCGCGCGCCCCGGCCCGGTCACCGCGCGGGCGCTGCTGGAGCTGCTGTCCTCGGCCTATGCGCTGCATCCCGCGCTTGCCGAGGCCGAGGTGTTCGAGACCGGGGCCGACATCCGCCCCGCCTTCGCCGACAACCTGCCCCGGGTGGTCGAGGAAGGCGGGCGTATCTTCGTCAACGGGCTCTACCGGCACGGGTTTCTCATGGCCCCGGCGCTGGCGCGCGACGTGGCCGACCGGCTGGCCGGCCCCGAGAGAGAGGAGGCAAGCCATGCGCATCACGCTCAATGACGAACCGCGCGAGGTGGCGGCGGCGACGCTGGCCCAGGCGCTCGACGAGCTGGGCTTCGGCGGGGCACGCGTCGCCACGGCGGTGAACGGCAGCTTCGTGCCCGCACCGGCGCGCGCGGGGCACCCGCTGGCCGAGGGCGACCGGCTGGAAGTGCTCGCCCCGATGCAGGGGGGCTGAGATGCGCGATTTCTACGGCATCACGCTCGACCGCCCGCTGATGCTGGGCACGGCGCAATACCCCTCGCCGGCGGTGATGGAGCGGGCCTTCCGTGCCTCGGGGGCGGCGGTCGCCACCGTGTCGCTGCGCCGCGAGGCGGGCGGCGGGCAGGACTTCTGGCACCTGGTCGAGTCCCTGGGCATGCGCGTGCTGCCCAACACCGCCGGCTGCCATTCGGTGAAGGAAGCGGTGACCACGGCGCAGATGGCGCGCGAGGTCTTCGGAACGCCCTGGATCAAGCTCGAGGTGATCGGCCATGCCGACACGCTGCAACCCGATCCCTTCGGGCTGCTCGAGGCGGCGCGCATCCTCTGCGCCGAGGGCTTCGAGGTGTTCCCCTACTGCACCGAGGATCTGGTGCTGGCCGAGCGGCTGGTCGCGGCCGGCTGCCGGGTGCTGATGCCCTGGGGCGCGCCGATCGGCACCGGGCTGGGGCTGGTGAACCCCTACGGGCTGCGCGCCCTGCGCGCGCAATTCCCCGAGGTGACGCTGGTCGTCGATGCCGGGCTCGGGCTGCCGTCTCAGGCCGCGGCCGCGATGGAGATGGGCTATGACGGGGTGCTGCTGAACACCGCGGTGGCCAAGGCCGCCGACCCGGTGGAAATGGCGCGCGCCTTCGGCCTCGCCGTGCAGGCGGGGGCGGCGGCGCATTGCGCGGGGCCGATGCCCCCGCGCGAGATGGCCGCGCCCTCGACACCGCTTCTGGGCAAGGCGTGGCTGGAATGAGACGCTTGCGCGCCATTGCCGTGCGTGCGGGGGGCGCTGCCCCCGTCCCCGCTGTCGCGGGGACTCCCCCGGAGTATTTCGGGAACATTGAAAGAGGCCCGGCATTTCAACGTTCTGGAAATACTCCCGCCGGAGGCATCAAAATCTCTGCTGCCGACCGGAGGGCGGTGCGATGAGCCTGCCGCGCTTCTACCCGATCTTTCCCGATGCCGCCTGGCTGGCGCGGATGCTGCCGCTGGGGGTGCGCCTGGTGCAGTTGCGCGTGAAGGACCGGCCCGAGGCCGAAACCCGGGCGCAGATCCGCGCCGGGCTCGCGCTGGCGCGCCAGCACGGGGCGGTGCTGGTGGTCAACGACCACTGGCGCATCGCCATCGAGGAGGGCGCGGACTGGGTGCATCTGGGGCAGGAGGATCTCGATTGCGCCGACATCCCGGCGATCCGGCGGGCCGGGCTGAAGATCGGCGTCTCGACGCATGACCGGGTGGAGCTTGACCGCGCGCTGGCGCTCTCGCCCGATTACGTCGCGCTCGGGCCGGTCTGGCCCACGATCCTCAAGCAGATGAAATGGCGCGAGCAGGGGCTCGAGCGCGTGGCCGAGTGGAAACGGCTGGTGGGCGACACACCGCTTTGCGCCATCGGCGGGCTGAGCGTGGCGCGCGCGCCGCAGGCGCTGGCCGCCGGGGCCGATCTGGTCTCGGTCGTCACCGACATCACGCTCAACCCCGATCCAGAGGCGCGGGTGCGGCAATGGCTGGAGGCGCTGGAATGACCCGTTACGCGCGTCAGGAGGTGCTGGCCGAGGTCGGGCCGCAGGGCCAGGCGCGGCTCGGTCGGGCGCATGTGCTGGTGGTCGGCGCGGGCGGGCTGGGGGTGCCGGTGCTGCAATACCTTGCCGGCGCGGGGGTGGGGCGCATCACGCTGGTGGACCCCGACGTCGTGTCGGTCTCGAACCTGCACCGTCAGCCGCTATACACCACCACCGATGCCGGGCGGCCCAAGGCCGAGGTGGCGGCGGACAGGCTCGCGGCGCTCAATCCCGACTGCGTGGTGGTGCCGGTCACGGCGCGCCTCGACCCGTCCAACGCGCCGGGGCTGCTGGCGGGCGTCGATGTGGCGCTCGACTGCGCCGACAGTTTCGCTGCCGCCTATACGCTGTCGGATGCCTGCCACGGGGCGGGCGTGCCGCTGATCTCGGCCTCGGCGCTGGGGCTCGCGGGCTATGCCGGCGGCTTCTGCGGCGGCGCGCCATCC
>JAVVFE010000387.1:0-3123 GCA_032251175.1 Thermohalobaculum sp. | reverse complement strand
CGAGCACCGGCGCCTGGTCTGCGCCCGCCCGGGCGGCAAACACGCGCGCCACCTCGGCCGGATAGACATAACCATGCGCCGCCGCAAAGCTGCGGTCGTAATCCTGCGCCCAGGCGTTGTAGAGCCGCACCGAATCGTCGGGGGTTTCCAGCGCATAGGCGGCGTCGAGGCTTGCGTCCGTCTCCTTCATGCGACCAAGCCTAGCACTCGGATCCAGCCCGGGGAACCGGCAGAGCGTGCTCAACCCGCGGGTGCGCCGCCGATCCCGAGCATCGCCAGCATGTCGCTGTAGCGCCCGGCGCGCGCCTTCTCGGGCGAGAAGCCCGGGGGCGCGACGTTTTCCTTCAGGCCCGCGCCTTCCAGCAACCGGTTCATCATCGCATAGACGCCGGTGATGAAGATGATGTCGTTGATGCCATCCTCGGACCAGCCGGCAGCGAGCAGCGCGTCGAAATCGCCCTGGCCGACCGCGGCCGGCGTGCGGGTGAGCTTGGCGGCATAGTCGAGTGCTGCGGTCATCTGCGGGCGCAGGCTGGGATGCGCGGTATCGACCGTCATGTCGCCGAACACGGCGTCGTCGATGCCGAAGGCCCGGGCATAGCGGGCATGGGCGACGAAGCAGTAGTTGCAGGCGTTCAGCGCCGAGACATGGGTGGCGATCAGCTCGCGCTCGCCGACCGTCAGCTCCGACGCATCGTCCCGGCAAAGTTCGTCATGCAGGTGCAGGAGGGGCGCGATCCCCTTGGGGAACCGCTTCCACAGGACGCTGAGATGATGCCTGCCGGGCAGCGAGGGATAGAAGCTCATGGGCGAGGTCTCCGTGGGCCGCGTGCCGGGCGGCGAACGCCGGGGCCGGAGCGAATCCCCGGCTCGGCCGCAGGCTAGAGGATTTCCGATGCCGACAGAATCGGCATCGATGGCCCGGGATCCTGCGCCCTTGCGCTCGCGGACCGGGCCGGCGGGTCGCGGCTTGCCTATCGCGGTCGTGGGCGGAACGCTGCCATGCAAAGGCCGCCGGGCCGGAACACATGGTCCCGGCCCGGCTTTCATCCATCGGATCCGATCAGAAGTGGATGACCACGTCCGTCAGGAAGCGCCAGCCATAGGCGTGGTTTTCGTCCTGAAGCACGTTCACATCGGCGCCGACGCCGAACATCACGTTCTGGGTGACGGCATAGCGCAAGCCGCCGCCGATCGTCAGGATCGTTTCGGGGTCGGACGAGCCGAGATCGAGGATGTCGGCCCCCGTCAGCTTGTTGAGCGGCGCCGCCGCGTCGGGAATTTGGTCGCCGCCGTCGATCGGCACGAACAGGTTCATCTCGAGCGTCGGGAAGAAGCCATCGAACACCTCGTAGTCACCATGCAGCGACGCGAGGAAGGTCGAGGTCCCGGTGTCGCCCAGCGCGATCTGCGCCCCGACCATGGCCTGGACCTGCGCCGGGCCCCAGAGCTTGGCGGCCGAGACGAACGGGTTGAGGTAGCCGCCGTCGAGCCCGTTCAGCTCGATCCCGGCGGTCTCGATGTTGCCAACCGGCGCCGTGTAGCGCAGGCCGGGCGTGACGATCAGGCCGCTCGCCGGATCGCTGATCAGGGCGTATTTGAAGCCGAAGGCGATGTCGTTGAAGCCGTCATCGTCCGGCAGGACGCTGTCGAAGTCGACGAAGGAATAGCCGTCGGTCGTGGCGATGAAGCCGAGCCGGTCGGTGATCGCGATCCGCGCCTGGATGCCCACGACGTTGACGTTGCCGCCGTTGGTGATGAAGTCGTCCGGGATGTCGTGATAGGCGTAGAATGGCTTCACCTCGGTGGTGATGAACGGCGTCTCGTTGAACACCGGGTTGGTGATCGGCGGGCGGTAGTCGGTGAAGCCGCCTTCGCCGAACGAGCCTTCGAGCTGAAGGCCGAAGGGGCCCTCGGCCGCGGCGGGAAATGCCGACAGGGCTGCGGTCAGAACAGCGGCACCGGCCGCCACAGTTACACCTTTCATCGTGTCTCTCCGTTCCAGGTTTGCGTTTCTCGGCATCGGACTCCCCGTTCCCAGCCTTGCTGCCGGTTCTGCGAGCGTCCGGCGCGTCGGACATTGATCTCGATCAGGCGCACGTGCGCGCCGCATGCAAAAACACAGTTGTGTGATCCTGGCGCATCACTCGCCACACGACGGTTTTACCGGTGCAGTCGCCCCGGTTAGGGCTTTACCGGCCGGCGCATGAACGGCAGGGTTCGCGACGGCGCAGGGATCAGCCAGCCCCCGGGGAGACCGATGATCAGCCTTTACACGCCGATCCTGCCGCAGCGGACCGGGACGGCGGATTATGCGAACATGATGCTGCGCGACCTCGCGCGCGCGCGCATCGCATCGCAGGCGCTGCGCGTGGTGGTCGACAGCGATCTGGTCGACCCCCGGTCTGCCGCGGTTCCCGGCGGGTATCCGGTGCTCTCGTATCGTGCAGTGCCGAACGTCGTGTTCCCGGGCGATACGGCGATCTTCTTCATCGCCAACAACGATCACCACGGCTATGTCCACGGCGCGCTGCGCGATGTGACGGTGCTGCCGGGCGGGCGCGTGATCGCCGTGGTGCACGAGCCCTGTTGCGCGATGCTGCTGGATGCGCTGGCCCATCGCTACCAGCACGGCTACACGCTCGAATCGCTCAGGGCCGCGCTGGCCGCGCAATACGGGGCGATGACGCCGGTCTTTCTGGCGCAGTTCCGCGACGGCTGGCTGCCGGACATCTTCCACTTCACCAGCCACGCGCTGGGCCATGTGCTGGGCAAGGCGCACGAAATCTGGACCCACAGCCGCTTTGCCGCGCTGAAGCTCGCGCTCGAATCGGACGTGGCGCCGCAGGCGCTGCCGCGCTTCCGCCTGATCGCGCATCCCGACTATGAGGGCCCTGCGGCGGCGCAGGCTGAACCCGGCGTTCTGCCGCACGCGCCGGACGAGGACGGGCCGGACGGCGGCGGGCCGGCCGGCGACGACCGCCGCTTCATCGTCGGCGTCTTCGGCTGGGTCGCCCAGCCCAAGCGCGTGGTCGAGGCGATCCGGGGGTTTGCCCGGTTCCTGTCGCGCCTCGACCCCGCCGAGATCGACCGGGTTGCCATGCGCGTGGTCGGCGCCCTGCC
>JAVVFE010000386.1:0-3135 GCA_032251175.1 Thermohalobaculum sp. | reverse complement strand
CGCGCCGCGTCGGGCACGGGCAGGCTCATCGAGCGGGCGCCGGCCGGCTCGGCGGCAGGGGCCAGCGCGGGCCAGGCGGCGGCGAGGGGCAGGGCGAGGATCGGCGCGAGGATCGGCGCAAGGCGCATGACGGTCTCCATGGCGGCGGTGTCGGGGGCAGGATCGCGCGACGGCGCGCGCCTGTATATGACCCACGTCAAGGTCGCGCGCGCTGGCGCAGGCTCCGGCCGTGGGGGCTTCCCGGCGCGCGGCGCGCGCGCTATGCCTCGGGGCCATGGCCAGGCCCGCGCATCTCGCCCGTTTCGATCTGACCGGACGCACCGCGCTGGTGACCGGCGCCGGGCGCGGGCTGGGCTTCGAGATCGCCCGCGCGCTGGCCGAGGCGGGCGCGCATGTCTGGCTGAACGGGCGCGATGCCGCGCGCCTTGCGCCCCGGGTGGCGATGCTGGCGGGCGAGGGGCTGTCGGTCGCAGCCGCGGCCTTCGATGTCACCGACCTTGCCGCGGCCGGCGACTGGTTCGCGGCGGCCGACCCCGCGCCCGACATCCTGGTCAACAACGCGACGCTGCGCGACCGGCGGCCGACGCCCGATCTCACCCCCGCCGATGTCGACCGGCTGGTGGCGGTCAACGCGACCGCGGCCTATGCGCTGACCCGCCTCGCGCTGCCGGGGATGCTGCGCGCCGGCGGCGGCTCGGTGGTGAACGTGACCTCGATCGCCGGGCCGCTCGCGGGCGGCGGCGATCCGGGCTACACGCTGGCCAAGGGGGCGCTGGCCGCGCTGACCCGCAGCCATGCGGTCGAATTCGCACCGCAGGGCATCCGCGTGAACGCCATCGCGCCGGGGTTCTTCGCGACCGAGGCGAACGCGGCCTGGGTCGGCAACCTCTCGGTCGGCGAGTATCTCGCGATGCGCTCGCCGATGCGCCGCTGGGGGCGGCCGGGCGAGATCGGTGCCGCGGCGGTGTTCCTGTGCGCGCCCGGGGCGAGCTATGTCACGGGCCATGTGCTCACGGTCGATGGCGGCATGTCGGTGAAGATGTGAGACTGATCGGGTTCGACGAGATCGCGGCGCTGGTGGGGCAGGAGATCTGCCTGTCGGACTGGGTGTGCGTCGATCAGGCGATGATCGACGCCTTCGCCGCGGCGACCGGCGACCACCAGTGGATCCATGTCGACGTGGCGCGCGCGACGGCCGCGATCGGCGGCACCATCGCGCACGGGTATCTGACGCTCTCGCTGATCCCGCGGCTGGCGGAATCGCGCTGGCGGCTCAGGGGCGAGGGGCGGCGGATCAACTATGGGCTCGACCGCCTGCGGTTCGTCACGCCCGTGCCCGCGGGCGGGCGGGTGCGGCTGCGCCAGACGCTGGCCGCTGCCGAGCCGGCGGGCGAGGGGCTGCGGCTGAGCGTCGACAACGTGATGGAACTGGACGGCGCGCCCCGTCCCGCTTTCGTCGCGCGCAACGTGCTGCTGGTCTACCCCGCCTGACCGGGGCCGCGCGGCAGCACGCGGCGGTCGAAGGCGACCGACTTGATCAGCGCGAACACGGGGCGGCCGGGGGCGAGGCCCAGTTCCTCGACCGAAAGCCGCGTGAGGCGCGCGCGCAGCGGCCCGCCGGGGGTGTCGAGCGTGACTTCGGCGAAGGCGGTGTCGGGCTCGATCACGATCTCGGCGATGCGGGCCTCGAGGACGTTGCGGATCGAGAGCGCGCGCGGGCGCTCGGTCGCGACCGACACGTCACGGGCCCGGGCGCGCAGGCGGATGGCTGCGCCCAGCGGCAGGTCGAGCATCGGCATCACCATCGCCTGCCCGCCGAAATCGACATGGGTCAGGCGGTGCGCCATGTCCTGCGCGGCGACCGTGACCTCGAGCACGACGCCCGCCTCGAACCGCCCGGTCAGGGGTTGCAGGTCGAGCCGCTCGAGCGCCTCGGGCAGATCGCCGGTGGCGGCGACGCGGCCCTCGGACAGCACCACGATGCGGTCGGCGAGATGGGCGACCTCGTCGATCGCGTGGGTGACGTAGATCGCGGGCACGCCGAATTCGTGCACCACGCGCTCGATGTAAGGCAGGATCGCGGCCTTGCGCCGGTTGTCGAGCGCGGCGAGCGGCTCGTCGAGCAGCATCAGCCGCGGCGCCGACAGCAGCGCGCGCCCCATCGCCACGCGCTGGCGCTCGCCGCCCGACAGCGCCTCGGTGCGCCGCGCCAGCAGGGGCCCGAGATCGAGCGCCGAGGCGACCGCCTCGAGCCCCGGCGCCGGCCCGTTGCGGCGCGCCCGGCGCTGGGCGTAGCGCAGGTTGCCCGCGACATCGAGATGCGCGAACAGCCGCGCGTCCTGGAACACCACGCCGACGCCGCGCCGGTGCGCCGGCACCCGGATGCCGCCCGCGCGCGACTGCCAGGTCTCGCCCGCGAAGGCGATCTCACCCGCCGCCGCGGTCTCGAGCCCGGCGATGATGCGCAGCAGCGTGGTCTTGCCCGATCCGCTGGCGCCGAACAGCGCGGTGACGCCGGCCAGCGGGACGGCGTGGTGCACATCGAGCGCGAAGCCGCCGAGGCGCGCACGCACCGCGATGTCGAGCGTCCCTGCCATCAGCGTGCCCGGATCGCCCGCCCGCCGTTCATCGCGTAGATGGCGAGGAGGACGGTGAAGGAAAAGCCCAGCAGGATCAGCGACAGCCCGTGGGCGGCGGCGTAGTCGAGCGTCTCGACATGCTCGTAGATCGCGATCGAGATCACCCGCGTCTGGCCGGGGATGTTGCCGCCGACCATCAGCACCACGCCGAATTCGCCGACCGTGTGGGTGAAGGTCAGCACCATGGCGGTAACGACGCCGCGGAAGGCGAGCGGCAGGGTGACCGTCAGGAACCGGTCGACCGGCCCCGCGCCCAGGGTCGCCGCCGCCTCGACCGGCGCGCGGCCGACCGCCTCGAAGGCCGATTGCAGCGGCTGCACCATGAAGGGCAGCGAATAGACGACCGAGGCGACCACGAGCCCGGTGAAGGAAAAGCTGAGCGTGTCGCCCGTGAGGCGCACCCACGCGCCTCCCAGCGCCGTGTCCGGGCTCATCAGCACCAGGAGGTAGAAGCCCATCACCGTGGGCGGCAGCACCAGCGGCAGGGCGGTGACGG
>JAVVFE010000385.1:0-3135 GCA_032251175.1 Thermohalobaculum sp. | reverse complement strand
GTGCGGCGGACGCTGCTCCGGCGTCCCACATCCAGGTCGGCATCTTCGCGGTCCCCGAAAACAGCGCCGCGCTGATCGGGCGGCTGGCCGCGGCCGGCATCCCTGCCCAGGCACGCCCGCTGACACGCCAGGACCGCGTTCTGACGCGCGTCGTCGCCGGCCCCTTTGGCAGCGAGGCGGAACGTGATAGGGCGCTGGGCGTGATCGAGGACCTGGGCATCCGTGATGCCCGGTTGACCCGCGAATGACCGCCCGCGCGGTCGGCAGACGATGAGGCAGACGATGAAGCCAGTCCTGACGATCCTGATGACGCTGCTTGCGCTTTTCGGCCTCACCCTCTCCGCGCAGGCCGAGACCCAGACCACGCCCGCACGCGCCGCGCTGATCATCGACATGCAGTCTGGTGCGGTGCTGCTGGAGAAGGACGCCGACACCCCCCTGCCGCCGGCCTCGATGTCGAAGCTGATGACGCTCTACATGGTGTTCGAGGCGATCGAGGCCGGGCGCCTCTCGCTCGAGGACAGCTTCCGCACCTCGGCGCATGCCGCCTCGTTCGGCGGCTCGAAGATGTTCATCCGCGAGGGCGAGGTGGTGCGCGTGGCCGACCTGCTGCGCGGCGTCATCGTGCAATCGGGCAACGACGCGGCGGTGGCGCTGGCCGAGGCGCTGGCCGGCAGCGAGGCCGCCTTCGCCGCGCTGATGAACCAGCGCGCGCCCGAGATCGGCCTCACCCGGTCGCATTTCGCGAACGCGACCGGCTGGCCCGACCCCGAGCACTACATGAGCGCGCACGACCTCGCGATCATCGGCATGCGCATCATCGAGGATTTCCCGCAGTTCTATCCGATGTTCGCCGAAACCTCGTTCACCTGGGACGGTATCACCCAGAACAACCGCAACCCGCTGCTGAATGCCGGGATCGGCGTCGACGGCCTCAAGACCGGTCACACCGAGGAGGCCGGTTTTGGCCTCGTCGCCTCGGCCAAGCGCGGCGAGCGCCGGCTGATGCTGGTCGTCAGCGGCCTCGAGAACATGGCCCAGCGCCAGCGCGAGACCGAACGGCTGATGAGCTGGGCCTTCCGCGCCTTCGAGACCCGCACGCTCTATGCCGCCGGCACTGCGGTGGCCGAAGCCGAGGTCTGGATCGGTGCCGCGCCCCGGGTTGCGCTCGTGCCCGCGCGCGACGTGGTGGTCACCGCCCCCCTGGGCGCGCTGGCCGAGGCGCGGCTCAGCGTGCATTACGACGGGCCCGTGCCGGCGCCGATCGAGGCCGGCGCGCCGCTCGGCCGGATCGAGATCGCGCTGCCCGGCATGCCGGTGCAGGCGGTGCCGCTGGTCGCCGCCGACGCGGTGGCCGAGGGCGGCGTGCTCAGCCGCATGGGGGCTGCCGCCGACCTGCTGCTGCGCCGCGCCCGCGCAGCCTGGCAGGGCTGAGACGACCATGGCCGGAGCGGCGCGCCCGCACGGGATGTTCATCACCTTCGAGGGCATCGACGGCACCGGCAAGTCGACCCAGGCGCGCCTTCTGGCCGCGCGGCTGCGCGCGCTCGGGCACGAGGTCGTGCTGACCCGCGAGCCCGGCGGCGCCCCGGGGGCCGAGGAGATCCGCCGCCTGCTGGTCGAGGGCGAGCCCGGGCGCTGGTCGCCCGAGACCGAGACGCTGCTGTTCACCGCCGCCCGGCGCGACCATGTCGAGCGCGTGATCGCCCCCGCGCTGGCGCGCGGCGCCGTGGTGGTCTGCGACCGCTTCGCCGATTCGACGCGGGCCTATCAGGGCCTTGCCGGGGCAGCCGGGCGGGCGCTGGTCGACCGGCTGCACGGCCTCGCGATCGGGATCGAGCCCGATCTCACGCTGATCCTCGATCTGGCCCCCGAGACCGCGCTCGTGCGCGCCGCGCGCCGCGCCGACGACGCCGAGGGCCCGCGCGAGGACCGCTTCGAGCGCAAGGGCGCGGCGTTCCAGGCGCGCCTTGCCACGGCCTTCCGCGAGATCGCCGCCGGCGCGCCGGAACGCTGCCGCCTGATCGACGCGGACGACGCCGAGGCCGAGGTCGCCGAGCGCGTCTGGGTCGCCGTCGCCCGCCATGCCGAGGCGCGCGCCTCATGAGCGACGAGCGGCCCGAACCCGACCGCATCCCCGGCCATCCCCACCCGCGCGAGACCGGGCGGCTGGTCGGGCAGGCGGCGGCCGAGCGCGCCTTCCTCGACGCCTGGCGCGCGGGGCGGCTGCACCACGCCTGGCTGCTGCGCGGCCCGCGCGGAGTGGGCAAGGCCACGCTCGCCTACCGCATCGCCCGGGCCCTGATTGCATCGCCGGTCGAGCCGCAGGCCGCGGGCCTGTTCGGCGCGCCCGCAGCCGACCCCGTTCCCGACACCCTCGACGCGCCCGAGGGCTGCCCCGTGCTCGCCCGGATCCGGGCCGGAGCCGAGCCGCGGCTGGCCGTCCTGCGGCGGGGCATCAACGACCAGGGGCGGCCCTATACCGTGATCCGCATCGACGAGGTGCGCGATCTGCGCCGTTTCCTCGGCCTCAGCGCCGCCGATGGCGGCTGGCGCGCGGTGATCGTGGACGCCGCCGACGAGATGAACGTGCCGGCGCAGAACGCGATCCTGAAGCTGCTCGAGGAGCCGCCCGCCCGCACCGCCTTCCTGATGGTCTCGCACGCGCCCTCGGCGCTGTTGCCGACGATCCGCTCGCGCTGCCGCACGCTCGACCTCGCACCGCTCGCGCCCGGCGATCTGGCGGCGGCGCTGGCGGGCACGGGGGCGCCGGTGGCCGAGGCCGCGCGCGCGGCCCTGGCCGAGCTTGCCGGCGGCTCGGTCGGCGCGGCGCTGCGGCTGATCGAGGGCGATGGCCTCGACCTCTGCCGGCGGATCGTCGCAGCCCTCGCCGGCCCCGCGGGCGTCGACCGCCCGGCGATCCTCGCCCTGGCCGACGCCGTGAGCGCGCGCGGCGCCGAGGCGCGCTATGCGCTCGCGCTCGACCTGATCCTCACCGTCACCGGCCGCCTTGCACGCCACGCCGCAGGCCGCCCGCCCGACGCCGAGGCCGCGCGCGGCGAGGCAGCCCTTGCCGCCCGCGTCGCCACCCGCCCGGCGCAGGCGGTGGTCTGGGCCGAGGCGGCCGCGCGGATC
>JAVVFE010000384.1:0-3141 GCA_032251175.1 Thermohalobaculum sp. | reverse complement strand
CTGATCGAAGCGGTCGCGCTCCTCAGGGGCGGCGGAATCGATGCCCGTCTGGAGATCTGCGGCGAGGACGATCGAGGCGGCACGGGGTTCCGCCGGTCGCTCGAGGCACTGATCGCCGAGATGGGTCTCGCGGAACACGTGGAACTTGCCGGTGCGGTGCCCGAGGTGGAGGTGCGCCGCCGTCTCGAGCGCGCCCATGTATTTGCGCTGGCGAGCCACGCCGAACCGCTGGGCGTCGCCATCATGGAGGCAATGGCGCTTGGCTGCCCCGTGGTCGCGACGGCGGCGGGCGGTGTGCCAGAGCTGGTCGCTAACGGCACCGAGGGACTCCTGGTGCCGCCGGGGAACCCAGCGGCGCTCGCCCGGGCGATCAAGACGATCCTGCGCGATCCGGGGAAGGCGCAGCAAATGGCCGACGCGGCAAGGCGCAAGGTCGAGCGCGGGTTTCACTCTGGCGTCAGCGCCGAGGTGCTGACGCGAAATATCGGGAAGAATTTGTCAGTAAACGAGATTTCTGTTCCCGCACCCGAGTGATGCGGCCCGCTGCGGTTCGGCTCGGGACAAGCCTGCCATTCTGCCGGTATGCATGGGCTGCGAGCGGGCCTCGCATGATCGGCGACGCCTTGGCTTCATCGCAGGCGCCGCTCGACAGGCCGGACTTGCGGCGCTGCCGCCCGGGCCGAGCACCGGGCTGTCCGGCGCAGCCGCTGCGGCAAGCGCGCTCGTGGCCCGGGCCGCATCCGGTCCGCCTTGCAGCGCCCGCCCGATCCAGCGCCCCGGCGCCGGCGCGGTGCGGATGGTTGACGCGGACCACCCGGCCGGGCTTGGGTGGGCCGGTCACGACAGGGGAGGGACGACGATGGCGCGCAATCTCGACACCGGCGGCGTGGGGCCGCGGACGCTGGCGATCCATGCCGGCGAGCGGCCCGATCCCGCCACGGGGGCGTCGAGCCCGAACATCGTGATGTCGTCGACCTTCGTGACCGAGAAGCCCGAGGGGTTCTCGGCGCGCGAGCTGACCGGGGACAGCCCCTTCGTCTACACCCGCTGGGCCAACCCCACGGTGCGCAGCCTCGAGGAGAAGGTGGCGGCGCTCGAAGGCGCCGAGGCCGCGGCGGCGTTCGCGAGCGGCATGGCGGCGGCGCATGCGATCCTGGCGGCCGAGCTGTCGGCCGGCGACCGGCTGGTGCTGGCGGATGTGAGCTATGCGGGGATCGCGGAACTGGCGCGCGACACCCTGCCCCGCATGGGGGTCGAGGTGGTCACGGTGGATATGTCCGACCTTGCCGCGGTCGCGGCGGCGGTGACCCCGGGCACCCGGCTGGTGTTCATCGACACGCCCTGCAACCCCTTGATGCGGCTGACCGACATCGCTGCGGTGGCGGGGATCGCCCATGCCGCGGGGGCGCGGCTTGCGATCGATTCGACCTTCGCCTCGCCGATCGCGACGCAGCCGCTGGCGCTGGGCGCCGACTATGTGATGCACTCGCTGACCAAGTATGTCGGCGGCCATGGCGACGCGGTGGGCGGCATGGTCTGCGGCCGGGCCGAGCTGATCCGCCCGCTGGTGAGCGAGGCGATCGTCCATTACGGCGGCGTGCTCAGCCCGTTCAACGCCTGGCTGATCGCGCGGGGGGCGGCGACCCTGCCAATCCGGATGCGGGCGCACGAGGAGACGGCGCTGGCGGTGGCGCGCTGGCTCGAGGCCGACCGCCGGGTCGCGCGGGTGATGTATCCGGGCCTGCCCAGCCACCCGCAGCACGCGCTCGCCCGGCGCCAGATGCGCAACTTCTCGGGCATGATGACCTTCCGCCTGACGGGCGGCGAGGCCGAGGGGGCCGCGGCCGCCGCGCGGATGGCGGCGCGGCTGGGCGTGATCCATTACGCGGTCTCGCTGGGGCACCACCGCACGCTGGTGTGCTGGATGCCGACGGCGAGCCTGCTGGAGACCTCGTTCCGGCTGACCGGCGCCTCGGCCGAGGGCTATCGCGCCTGGGCGGGCGAGGGGGTGTTCCGCCTCTCGGTCGGGCTCGAGGACGCGGCCGATCTGATCGCCGATCTCGACGCGGTGCTGTAGGCGTCAGGCCCGCACCAGCGCCCAGACCAGGTTGAGCGGCGAGAAGAAGCCGGTCCCCACCGTCAGCCCGAAGGTCAGCAGGGTGACGGCGCCCAGCGCCATCACCCCGGATTTCGGCAGGCCCGCGCGCGCCGCGGCGCGGGTCAGCGCGAGGTTGGCGGCGAGGATCGCGATCGCCGCCACGACCGAGAGCGCGACCGCGCCCGGCACCGCGCCCTGCCCGTGCAGCGCACCCATGCCCAGCCACACCAGCCGCCCGATCAGCGGCGCGCCGATCAGGTTGAACAGGACGAAGCCGGTGAGCGGCGTCACCGCGTTCACCTCAGCTCGAAGACGACCGAGACGGTGACGGCCAGCGCCTCCTCACCCGCGGCGATCGGCACGGCATCGGCTGCGGCCATCGCCATGCGCATCTCGAACTTCGGCATCGGCTGGGGTGCGCCGCCCTCGGCCAGCGACAGCACCGGGCCCAGTGTCGCGCCGAGCGCCGCGGCGTAGATCGCGGCCTTGCGCTGCGCGTCCTCGGCCGCGGCCGTGCGCGCGGCATCGAGCCGGGTCTCGCGGTCCGAAACCTCGAACCAGATGCCGCCGATATCGGTTGCCCCGGCGGCGGTCGCGGCATCGAGCAGCCCGCCCAGCGCGCCCAGGTCGCGCGCCGTCACCTGCACCGTGTTGCTGGCGCTGTAGCCGCGGATGCCGGGGCGTTCGGTATGGCTCTGCGGCTGCGACCACAGCGGCGAGAGCGAGACGTTCGCGGTGCGGATGTCGCGCTCGGCGATCCCGGCCTTGGCAAGCGCGGCGAACACGCCCGCCATCGCCTTCGAATTGCGGTCGAGCGCCTGCGCCGCGGTGTTGCCCTCGGTGGTCACGCCCAGGCTGACGCGTGCGAGGTCGGGGGCTGCCATCACCTCGCCCCGGCCGGTGACCGAGAGGGTGCGGACGGGCGTGTCTTCGGCGGCAAGTGCCGGGCTGGCGGTCAGCAGGGCGAGAACGACGATCAGGCGCAGCATGTCGAAATCCTTCTGTGTGGCGCCGGGCCCGGGTGGCGCGGCGCGCGAATGGCC